>JADGAE010000206.1 GCA_015232165.1 Nitrospirota bacterium | reverse complement strand
AACTCTCAGAGACTAAAGCAGATATCACCAAGTGGATGTTTCTGTTCTGGATAGGACAGATAGCTGTTATGATTGTCATACTCAGGGCATTTGCAAAATAACGGCAGCTTTGCCTGATGATTCGAACAAAGTGGTTTAAATCCGGACGACCACGGTTGATTGCAATGCTCCTCTCAATTATGGGCGTGTACTGATGAAAAATTTATGCACCGCCGAAAAACTCTTCTTGACTTTTAAACGCAACACAGGTACAATACTTTTATTTAAGGAGGGAGCACTTGGAACAGTCACATGCGTTGATAGAGATACCGGGGGTACCGGGCTATGTAACTTACTCATGGTTGGCAATGGCCATATTAATAACGGTGGCGGTGTTAGTAAAGGGATCGATGCAATTGGTACCGCGAGGTCTGCAAAACGTCATAGAAACTATCATAGAGGCCCTTTACAACTTCTGCAAGGACAACCTCGACCACTGGGCCAAACCCTTATTCCCGCTGATAGCTACCCTAGGACTGTACGTCCTCGTGTGTAACCTGATGGGACTCATCCCCGGTTTTGAGGCCCCTACCGCCAATATAAACACCACTGCCTCGTGTGCCTTGCCAGTCTTTCTGGCCACTCACTACTTCGGCCTAAAGGTCCACAAGCTGGCATACATAAACCAGTTTATCGGACCAATACGTAAAATATACGCACTCCCCCTTATGATCATGATGTTCATGATCGAGGTGATCGGACACATAGCCAGACCGGTGACATTGACCATCAGGCTCTTTGGCAATATGGTCTCAAAACACATCATTCTCACCGTCTTGGGCGTCCTTGCACCGGCCATTGTCCCGATCATCTTTCTTGGCCTGGGCACCTTGGTTAGCGTGATACAGGCCTTTGTATTTGTTTTACTGGCAACCCTGTATCTGTCGGGTGCAGTGAGCGAGGCACATTAAAGCACGGCAGTATTAACAGAGATATCACAGATTTTGATGATATAAACATTAAATAAGGAGGTAGATATGAAAAAGCTCTCAATTGTTATGCTTGCACTGATGATGATGTTTGTCTTCGCACCCATTGCGTTTGCTGAAACCGGCGCGGATGGTGCTTCAGCATCAAGCGTGAAGGCAATGGCGGCCATCGGAGCCGGATTGGCCATTGGTATCGCAGCCTTGGGCACCGGTATTGGACAAGGTATCGGACTGAGTAAGGCCTGCGAGGGTGTCGCCAGAAACCCCGGGGCATCAGGTAAGGTTATGGTCATACTGATCATTGGACTGGGTATGATAGAGTCCCTCTGTCTGTATGCGTTCTTGCTGTCATTGGGTATGTTAAAGAACCAAAACCTGTTCTTCTAAGCGCCAAACTCTATGGGAATCGAAGTAAAACGTATTGTCGTTGGTTCGCTGGAGGTAAACTGCTACCTCCTCATAGACGAACAGAGCAGGGAGGCCATCGTCATAGACCCCGGCGATGAGCCGGACAGGATACTCAGCTTCGTGGCAGACGGGATCGGAAGTGGTGGCAGCGGCGGTGATGTGACCCTCAAGAAGATCGTGTGTACACATACGCACTTTGACCACATTGGTGCCGTGCCGGAGATAAAGGATGCCACAAAGGCAGAGCTGATCTTCCATATGTCTGAGGCATCCATATATGAGTCATCCAGGGACATGGCGGCCTTCTGGGGGTTTGCAATCGATCACCTGCCGCGCCCTGACAGGTACGTGGCAGAGGGTGATGTCGTTAAACTTGGCGATATATCCCTTGAGGTCATGCACACCCCCGGACATACGCCCGGCAGTATATGTCTGTACACCAAGGGGATGCTCATAAGCGGCGATACGCTGTTTTCAGGCTCTGTAGGCAGGACTGACCTGCCAGGAGGCAGCCTCACTGACCTGAAAAGCTCATTTAGACGCCTCATGAAACTCCCCCCTCATACGCAGGTCTTACCAGGGCATGGCCCCCACTCCAGTATCGCCGATGAACTGAAGTACAACTTCTTTAAGGACCAGGTATAAAAGTGGTCTGGATGACGGGTGTTGGGTGATGGCTGGGCAAGTGGGTGGACAGGTGATGGAAGGCCACAGTCTGGCCGGTGAAATCAGAGGCAGGGTAAAACAGAGGGTTGACAGCCTCAAGGATGCCGGCATAGAGGTTGGGTTGGGACTGATGATCGTCGGCGACAACCCCGCTTCGGTGCAGTACCTTCAGGCCACCGTAAACGCAGCAAAGAGTGTGCACATCAACACTTACCAATACAGGATGCCCGCCTCTGTATCGTTGAACGAAATCCTGAACACCATCTTCGACATCAATCGCGATGAACGGATCAATGGCCTGCTGGTGCTCTTTCCACTAAATAGCAGGGTCAACCCCAGGAGGGTTGTAAACGCCATCCTGCCGGAAAAGGACATAGACGGTCTTGGTTCGGTCTCTGTCGGAAGACTGGCCGCAGAGGAGTCCACGTTTCAGATATTTGCCCACGACCCCTCCAGAGCGACCAGGGAGAAACAATTTCTGCCCCAACAGGCGGATTACCTGCCCTGCACCCCGTCAGGGTTCTTGCCCTGTACACCGTTTGGCGTAATACGACTGCTTGAATTCTACGGTGTACAGTTGCGGGGAAAAAACGCCGTGGTCATCGGCAAGAGCCTTGCCGTCGGTAAACCGCTGGCCATGATGCTGCTTGCCAAGGAGGCAACCGTATCCGTCTGTCACAAGGGCACCTCAGACCTCAAGGCGTACCTGCGCAACGCCGATATTGTCTGCTCCGCAACCGGTGTCAGCGGTCTGATCAGGGGCGATATGCTCAAGGATGGTGCCGTTGTCGTTGACATAGGTATCAACGTCCTGCAAGACGGCAGGATCGTCGGTGACGTTGCCTTTGAGGAGGTCTTGCAAAGGGCCTCGCTAGTGACACCGGTACCGGGGGGGGTTGGACCGGTCACTATCGCCACGCTGCTTGAAAATACCACACGATCTGCACAGAGTAACGCACTCCTGAATAGTCCCCTGCTCATTGCCCCTTGATATTTCATTAGACGGCACTCCAATCAAGCGTGACAGCATTGCTCAAGCACGGCAACAATGCCATAATGTGTAGGTTAAACACGGATTAAATCCCGGCTCCACGGTTGTTTGTGGTACCACCAACTGCCATAAGTAACTGCCCATAACCAATTTTATACGTAAAGAAGAAAGAAAGCGACGTTACCGCGCCCCCTTCAGAATCCCCCTTTACCCCTTTATATGCATTTTTATTACCAATTGTTGTCTACCAAAAATTTATGTACCTTCTGTTTGGGTGCATAAGAAAGTCATGGGTTGCTGCGTCAAAGAAAAGAATGGGGACTCCGTCCCCTAAACCCCTGCAAAGAGGGCGGCTCCGCCCGCACAGCGGGTGTTGCCGCACCCCCTCCTTGACCTCCCCCGCAAGGGGCCAGCCCCCTTGACCCCATAATCTTACCCATGAAAAATTTATGCACCCCCTGTTTTTTTGTGCTTGCATAAAGTTGACGCTTTATCTTATAATGGCCAATATCATTTTTATGGAGGCATAGATAGCAATGGGTCTTACAACATTTGAATTAGGGGGCATACACCCGCCGGATCACAAGGAAC
>JADGAE010000205.1 GCA_015232165.1 Nitrospirota bacterium | reverse complement strand
TTATTTCACACTCAATTATCATGCCTGAAAAAACCTGTGTCATTTCAGTATAGTATATAAGAAATAAGGATGTTTACTGAAGAATATCCATAGAGGTGTTCATAAGCGTTTACCGTGTAACGGACTTCTTACTGCATCAACGCTTGTACTACTGACTCCGTCTCACCCATTCTGACCTTTATGTGTTCGATTAACTCCCTGGCATCCGTGAAGCCTTCAATCCCTGACAGGGCGTCAATGGATTCACCCGTCAGTCTCATGATAGTCTCAATGTTGCGGTAAAACAGATAGTTGCGGATCAATAGTCGCCCTGCCTTTTCATCCACCACGGAGTAACGCACAAGCCTCTTTAATGCGGCCACGGTGTCCTGGACGATGACCGCAGGGTATCTGAGGGCGTGCTTGAGTTGCAGATACTGGACCAGAAATTCGATGTCCTCTATGCCGCCAACGGAGAGCTTGATATCCGGCACAGCGGATGTGCTCAGACGCTCCTTGCGTATCCTGTCCCTCATGGCCATGATGGTATCAGGGGTTACCTCACTGCATCTCCTGGAGATAACGTTACCCCTTATAGCCAAAAACCTGGCCCTAAATGCCGTGTCACCCGTTATCGGTCTGGCCTTTAGGATGGCCTGTATCTCCCACGGATGGGCGCTGTTGAGGTAGTAGTCCTCCAGGGCATCGAGGCCCTTGATCAGCGTGCCCTTTGAACCGTCGGCACGCAGTCTGGTGTCAACGTTATAGGTGCGTCCCCCCTTGGTGTAGGATGTAAGAACCCTCAAGAGTCTTTCAGCCTGGACGTTAAGTCCCTCATCAACATCACGCGGACAGACAAAGACTATATCCAGGTCGGAATTTATGGTTATTTCCCTGCCGCCGAGCTTGCCAAGGGCTATGATGTGCAGACTGGATGTGGGGCTTATGGTGCTTAATGCCGATGTCAGGATCGCCACGGCCAGCTTGCTCAAGCCCTTTGTGAGGTGCCTGATGTCTACCCGTCTGTTGAGATACATGATCCCCAGACGCAGCTCCTCCATCTTCTTGTATGTAGCAAGGGTCTCACCGATAAGGGTCTGTCCCCTTAACATGTTACCAACCTCGACTTTCATTGTGGCCAGGGTCTTTCTGAGCGGCGTACCACCGGCAAAGACCTCCATGTACTGGGTGCTGCTCATAAGAATAGCAGACAGATACCCGCTTGTGGCAAAGACCTCAACGATGGCATTTATCAGGGCGCGGTGGTTGTCAAACAGCTCCAGGTATGACATGTCGGTGTTGAGTATGTCGGTGAAGTTATGCAGGTTCGATAGTGCCCTGGCGGGGTCTTTGCTGTTGACAGCCTCCTGCAAAAACTCCGGAATGACGACATCCTGGAGCCTCTTGCCACGAAGCGTCTGAAAACTCCCCATGTTGTCACGTATCTTTCTGAAGAGGTGAATGACGCGCTCGGGTTGGGCTATGTGTCGCTGCCGGAGGATATCCCTGAGTGTATCCTCGCTATAGAGGTCGTTTGCAGAGCTATCCTTGTCGGTGTGTTTTGGTTGAAACAGGGAGTTGTATATGGTCCTTACCTCGGTTCTTTTTTTCTGCAACACGGCCAGAAAGTCATCCCGCGAGGCTGCGGACATCTTTCTTGCCAGGGCGTGCATGTCGTTGGGGTCTGAGGGCAGGGTCTGGGTCTGGGTGTCGTTGAGCATCTGGAGGTAATGTTCCAGTCTGCGCAGGTAGAGGTAGTTCTCCGACAGTGCGGAGAAATCGTCGTATCCGATGAGACCCTTCTGACTCAGTCTGTGCAGTGTCAGGATCAGCCCGCGCTGCCGCAGTAATGGCTGCTGTCCGCCATAGACCAGTTGCAGGGCCTGGGCAAAGAATTCTGCCTCACGGATGCCACCAAAACCCTTCTTTATATCGTTTTCATTAAAGGTCTGGTCTATCTTGCGTTTGAGTTTTTTGATCTCGTCAATGGTTCCCATATCTATGTATTTTCTGTAGACAAAGGGCCTGATCATGTCGATGAAATCCCCTCCCAATCCTTGGTCTCCGGCAATGTGACGTGCCCGGATCAGTGCGACCCTCTCCCATTCGCGTCCCCACGACTCATAGTACTGTTCGTAGCCGCTTAGGGATAGTGCCGGCTCGCCCTTTGCCCCCTGTGGTCTTAGTCTGAGGTCTACCCTGTAGGCAAAGCCATCCGATGTGTTCTGGTTCAGCAACTTGCTAAACAGTTCAACCCCCTTGCAGTAGTACTCGTGGTTACTGAGCCTGTTGAGGGTCACACCGTGTTGGCTCACCACGCCCGTGGTCTGCCCCTCCGAGCTGCCGTAGCAAAACATCAGGTCAACATCGGAGCTGTAGTTAAGCTCCGAGGCCCCCAGCTTGCCCAGCGCAATGACGCTTATGCGGTCATCCGAGGGGGCGCCGTACTTGAGGGTCAGGTGTTGCCACGTGTGTCGATTGGCTGTTTCGATGATGACGTCGGCCAGGGCGCTCAGTTCCATCATGCAGGTGGTAACGTCCGTCTTACCCGTGAGGTTGCGCAGGGTGATGTGCAACATATACCGGTACTTGATCCCCCTGATGAACTCAAACATGTCCGCCGGTTGTTGTTCGGCGAGGGTTGATGTCACGTAGTCCCTTAGAATCTGCTCATCTATTGGGGTGTCGATGTTACTTAGGCACTGCAGGTATTTCGTCGGATGCTTGGTGGCGTAGTTGGCCAAAAACTGACTGCATGCAAACAACAGGGCAGTTGTGTGCAGTTGCTGGTCGGTCAGCGACTCTACGATCTCAGATGCACTTTCAGATAACGCAAGGAGGTTCCTGTACGCCCTCTGAGGCTCCGGCGTCTCCGAGCCGGCTGTCTTAAAGAGATTCATGTCCCTTTTGCTTCTCATTATGTTTTAAAGCATAAAAACGTATGCTTTGGTTACAGCAGCCCGGCGTGTCTTAAGGCTTCTTTCAGTTCCGGGTCTTTTTCGGCTTTCTCTTTAATTGCTAATTCCAGTTTTTCGGCTTTCTCTGCCCTAGCCTCAAGTTCCTTGGTGGTTTTCGCCAAAGGTGCCAGGGTTGTTCGCCTGTCCCATAAGATGAATCCGACAAGAACAAACATGCCGCTAAGCAGCACGTATATCAATCCTTTGAGATCGTCTATTCTCTGGTTGGTGGCATCGAACCTTTGATTGATGGCCTTGAGGTTATCGTCGAGCCTTTGGTTGGTGGCCTTGAGGCCGTCGTCGATCTTCTGGTTGGTGGCATCGATCCTTTGGTTGACGGCTTTTAAACCCTCTTCGAGCCTGATTTCCAAGCGAATCATCCGGTCCCTGTCCGCCTGGGTGAATGACGAATCTGCAGAGTCAACGGCGTTTGCCGTGCAAAGCACCAAAATAAAAAATATCATGCCAAAAAGTATCTTTAAATCCTTCATAGTTAATTATACCATAAAAACGACAAGATGAAGATATTTGGTAGCACTCCATTCAAGCGTGGTCACATTGTTCAAGTATAGTAACGACGCCATATTATGAAGAATGCCTATGTAGTTTACTCCGCTGACATAGAACAGTAGCATAAACATAGCATTTTGGTGGGGTCAAGGGGGCTGGCCCCCTTGCAGGGGGTTCTGAAGGGGGGCGG
>JADGAE010000204.1 GCA_015232165.1 Nitrospirota bacterium | reverse complement strand
CTGTGCAATCATGGTTCAGACATCCCTTGTGCTTCCTTAAGTCAACAGCATTAGGTCTGAGGGGAGGGCGGAGCCGCTCCCCTTCTTTTCTTTGTTGTTATAGCTACTTATACTCTTCTGCTTATAACGTAAACAAATTTACCGCGCCCCGATGCCCTGGCCGGGTTTAAAAGTAGCCGCCTTCCATGTTATAATAAGCAAGGCAATGTACAAAATAGAAGACAGACCTGTTATATCGACCTATGATTTGGTTGCATGGGGGATTGCAACACTATCGCTTTTGTTGATTGTGAGGTTGAACTTGCTGTCTGCGTTGTTGAGTGGGTTATTGGTCTTTGAGCTTGTCCATATACTTTCAAAGAAGATCAGGGTCAAGGGCATCAGCGGTCACGGCTCCAAGATAATAATTGTGGCATTGCTTGCTTCCTTAATTGTATTGATAGTGTGTCTGATGACGGTTGGCACCGTAAGTTTCTTTCGTGGCAGCATTGGCAATTTGCCGGTTTTGCTGCAAAAGATGGCCGACATTGTCGAGGACTCTCTGAATTCGCTACCGGTGTGGATTGTTCAGCTTTTACCCTCCGATACGGCAGAACTTAAGGGGGCAATTGCCAAGTGGCTGCGTGACCACGCAAGCGAACTGCAAATGGTCGGACAAGAGGCCCTGCGAACCACCGCTCACATACTAATTGGAATGGTCATGGGTGCACTGATAGCCCTGGATGAGGCCATAGACACCCATCATTACGGACCTCTGGCGCAGGCTATGATCGGCAGTATCATGCGCCTGGGGCAATCCTTTGGCCGCATAGTGTTTGCCCAGGTGCGCATATCGGCCATTAATACGGTCTTTGCAGCGCTGTACCTGACCGTGGTATTGCCTCTGTTCGGAGTCAACCTCAATCTCATCAAGACCTTGATAGCGGTTACTTTTTTTGCCGGGCTGTTGCCTGTTGCAGGTAATCTGATCTCCAATTCGGTGATCATCATAGTGAGCTTAAATCACTCGTTTAATGTGGCTGTTTCTTCGTTTGTCTTTCTGGTGGTGATACATAAGCTCGAGTACTTTCTAAATGCCAAGATCATCGGTACACAAATAAAGTCCAAGGCATGGGAGATGCTCCTGGCAATGATCATAATGGAGTCAGCCTTTGGGATATCAGGCGTAATCGCCGCGCCAATTTACTACGCCTACTTCAAGGACGAACTGAGCAGCAAGAGGCTCATCTGACAGCATTGTTGCTCACTGAACACGGTAAGTTTGTTCTACGTTATAACACCAAAAAAAAAGACGAAACGGAGGGCGGCTCCGCCCACACAGCGGGTGTTGCCGCACCCCCTCCTTGACCTCCCCCGCAAGGTAATGCTGTTGACTTAAGGAAGCACAAGGGATTGTCTGAACCATGATTGCACAGATTAAAGGATTTACAGGAAAAAAAAGCACGAAGCTTTCTTAACATAATCCTGATAATCCCTTAATCCTTCAAATCGTGGTTCAGACATCTTTATGCTTAACTCACCTTACGCACAGTGTATAAAGAGGGGGCGGCTCCGCCCCTCGTTGACCCCTTGACCCCGTAAAGGATATCTTGTTTACCCACCCAAAATTTATGCACCCGTTTTTTAGCTTGACAAACAAAAGACCTGTCTATTAACATATAGTTAGTAATAGTAAGAAGGACTACATTATGGATAGAGAAATAACAGATACTGAGACAGTAGAAGAAAGGGTACTTTCTTTGCATACCCGGGAGGCAACAAAAGACCAGGAAGAGGCGGGGAATAAATGCCCAACTCAGTCCAAGAAATATACTGCCAGTATATACAGTGCTCCAAATGCAAATTTGCCACCTGAATTTGCGGATGCTATATCAGAACTTGAAAAAAATATAGATATGCGAGTTTTTCTTCTTATTCAAAATGTCGGAAAGAAGTTTGCGTCATTGGATGATAATCTTTTGCCTGCTTTTTTGGAACATCTGAATGATTTTCCCTGTAAGAAAATAGCTCTGCTTATTGATTCACCAGGGGGATTTGCCAGTGATACATACAAGATAGCTGCTTTTTTTAAAAACCAATGTAGTGGATATATAGCCATTGTGCCAAGATATGCAAAAAGTGCAGCAACCTTACTTACACTTGGAGCTGATTCTATTTTGCTTGGACGACATGCTGAATTAGGACCACTAGATGCGCAGTATAACGATCCCGAACGAGAGACATATCTTTCAGCGCTAGATGAATTACAGGCCTTGGAACGCTTACATGTCTTTGCCCTTGATGCTGCTGATAGAACGATGCTTATGTTGTTGGCTCGAACCGGGAAAAAACTTGATACACTGCTGCCAATAACCCTTCGTTTTGCCGCTGATATGGTGCGTCCGTTGTTTGAAAATATTGATGTAGTCCACTACACACAAATGTCACGGATACTTAGGGTGGCTGAGGAATATGCAATCAGATTGTTACAAAACAGATATTCAGAGGAAATCGCCCGTAAAATAGCCCGACATTTAGTCGAGGAATATCCGGAACATGGATTTGTTATTGATATGGCGGAAGCAGCTAAAATTGATACCGACCTTGTAACTTCACTTTTAGAAGATCAACAAAGCATAGTAGATAGAATCCTTAAACATTTAACTCAATTAACAGCTATTGGATTTTTAAAGGAGGTTTCCAATGAATAAAAACAAACCTTCCAGGTCGAAAGATACCCATAATGTGGTAGAAACTTCTATAGGTTTAGCAAAGGGAATAGGGCGAGAAACGTGGGAAGATAGGATCAAAAAGATCAAAACACCATTTAAGAAATGGGAAGAATTTGATATAACTCAATCACCACATCGACGTTAGTTCCTTTACCTATGGAAGCGAAGCAGGCGTCAATAAATCAGCAGTAGCAAAGTTGTTGGGTGTAGGCTGCAGGGAAGGTCTACCAAACCCTTCAGATGGCTGCGGCCCTGGAACATCCCTGGCACTTTTTCTACGAGCTGGCAGATTGCGTTTTACCATCTCACGGGTGAGCTATAGCGCCTTGAGCACCTCCTCGACGTGTCCCTTGACCTTGACCTTTCTCCAGAGTCGCTTGACTATGCCGTCTGGACCTATGAGACAGGTGGTACGTATAACGCCGGTTGACGTCTTGCCGTAGATGACCTTTTCTCCCCAGGCATCGTACATCTTCAGTACCTTGCGTTCGGGGTCGCTCAGGAGGGGGAAGTTGAGGTTGTGCTTGTCCTTGAACTTCTTGTGGCTACTGATACCATCCGGACTTACCCCCGCCACCGTGCAGAGGCTAGTCCACCGGTTGAGGTTGTCCCGGAAGTCACAGGCCTCGGTGCTGCACCCTGGCGTGTTGTCCTTGGGATAGAAATACAGGATAAGCATCTTGCCCGCCTCAAGCAGCCCGCCAAGGCAATACTCCCTGGTCTGACCTCCTTCATCCAAGCCCTCAAGGCAAAAATCAGGTGCCTTCATACCCTCTTCAATCATAACTAAATACCTACCTTTCCGTATCTTGACAATGTCAAGTTCCAGTTTTTGCAACTAAAAATGTCCGAACTATGATTTAACGGATTATAGCGCGTTTCGATTGCATGCGATACAAAGAAAGAAAGGGGCGGTTCCGCCCCCCTTCAGAACCCCCTGCAAGGGGACCAGTCCCCTTGACCCCGTAAA
>JADGAE010000203.1 GCA_015232165.1 Nitrospirota bacterium | reverse complement strand
GCCCTCCTTTTTGTCTTTTTTTTGGGTGTTATAACGTAGAACAAATTTACCGTGGTAGGGCAATAGCATTGGAAAAAAACGTGTCGTTGTTGAGCTAATTAAACGCCTGCCCATAATTATAGCGTGTTTCGATTGGGTGCAATACAAAGAAAGAATGGGAGGGTTTTGCCCTGAGTCCCGGGACGCAGGAGAGACGCTTAAATCCCGGTCTCAGAGACTCCGGCGGCCAACTCCTCGATGCTCTTGTTGAGTATGGGGTGTACTACCCCGGGTGCTATCTCTTGCAGTGGGAGAAGGACAAACCCGCGTTGATGCATGTGTGGATGCGGGATCGTCAATCCCTCCTCCTGAACGACAAGCCCACCGTACAGAAGAATGTCAAGGTCAATGACCCGTGGCCCCCACCGCCTCGTGGGTGTTCGACCCATATGTGTCTCAATTGCCTTGAGGGCATTTAGCAGTTCAGTGGGGGAGAGGTCTGTCTCTACCTCCACGCACATGTTGATGAAGTCGGGTTGCGACATATCCCCCCAGGCAGCGGTCTGATGCATACCCGAACGTGCCGTTACCACGATTGCACCCTCTTGCAGAAGCTCAACTGCCCGCAGACAATTGCCATGCCTGTCGGACAGATTGGAGCCTATCCCTATGTAGACCTTCAAATGACACGCCTCATACGCTCAATGGCTTCTTTGATCCGTTCAACGCCCTTGGTCAGGGCAAACCGGATGTAACCCTCGCCGTTTATGCCAAAGCCGTTGCCGGGGGTGGCCAACACGCCGGACTTCTCCAGCAGGTGGATCGAAAATGCCTCCGAACCAAACTTCTCTGGCACCCTGGCCCACAGATAAAACGTCGCTTGTGGTTTTTTAACCGCCAGACCAAGCCCACGCAGGCCATCGTACATGCAGTCTCGCCGCCCCTGGTAGGTGTCCCGGATGTATGTCAGTTGGTCATCCGACATATGAAGCGCAACAATGGCGGCCTCCTGGATGGCCTGGAAGACGCCGGAGTCCAGGTTGGTCTTTATCTTGCCCAGCCCCTGGACAAGAGCACTGTTTCCAACCGCAAAGCCGATACGCCAGCCTGTCATGTTGTAGGTCTTGGAGAGCGAGTGCAGTTCGATGGCGACCTCGCGCGCTCCGTCAATCTCCATGAAGCTCAGTGGTCGTTTGCCGTCAAAATATGTCTCCGTATAGGCGGCGTCGTGGCAGATGATTATATCGTGCTCATGGGCAAGATCGATGGCCCTGAGAAAATTCTCTCTGCCGGTGGCAGCGCTCGTTGGATTGTTGGGATAGTTGAGAAACATCAACCGGGCCCGCTTAAGGATGTCCTGTGGGATGGCCGCAAAGTCCGGGAAGTAATCGTTTTCCTCCTTCAGCGGCATAAAGTACGGCTGTCCCTGAGCAAACAGCGTCCCTATCGAGTAAACCGGATAACCCGGACACGGACACAGGACAACATCACCCGGATTGACAAAGGCAAGAGGCAGGTGTCCAACCCCCTCCTTTGACCCAATCAACGACAATGCCTCCGCATCCGGGTCTATATCGACGTTAAAGCGCCTCTTATACCACGCACTTACAGCTCCCCGGAAGGATGCCATACCGCGGTATGAGGGATAGCTATGATGCTCGGGATTTTCGGCTGCACGCTTTAGTGCCTCCACGATGACGGATGGCGTGGGTATGTCAGGGTCACCGATGCTGAGGTCGATGACATCGATGTTGTTGCGGATGGCCTCCGCCTTTAGTCTGTCAATGCGGTCAAAGAGATAGGGGGGCAGGTTCCTCACCCTCTCTGCAAGAGCAGTGTTGATTGGATTTCTCATTATACCTCCAAAATGTTTTTTAAGGTATCATTATAACAAAAATACGGATTTCAAACAATTATCCTGCGACAATTAGGACGCATGTAATAGTTCACCCCCCCTAAGAAGAAAAGACAAAGAAGGGTCCCCTTGCAGGGGAGGTCTGAGGAGTGGGTGCGGCAACACCCGCCGTGCGGGCGGAGTCGCCCTCCTTCTTTATTTTACCGTGAAATATAAAGAAGATACGTGCAATCTTTCTATGGTATACCTGAACTATTACAACACGCGAACGCGGTAATGGCACAGACGAGCTAAAAAAAAAGCGTCTAGGTAGCCTTTAGCAAGGATTCAACGGTAGCGAGGAATTCCTTGTATCTGATGGGTTTGGACACGTAGGCGTCGCACCCTGCCTCGATCATCCGCTCCTCGTCGCCTTTCATGGCAAAGGCCGTCAGGGCGATTATCTTTATTTGTTTGGTTGTTTCGTTGTTTTTCAACAGTCTTGTCGCGGCAAGACCATCCATCCCAGGCAGTTGTATATCCATGAGGATCAAGTCGGGTCGCTCTTGTATGGCAATGTTGATCCCCGTATCGGCATCCGTGGCCTGAAGGACGGTGTATCCCTGACGACGCAGTACGTCGGAGGCCAGTTTCATGTTCAATGGATTATCCTCTATGATCAGTATATTCATTGCTTGGTCGCTGTTGAGCGCCTCCCTTTTTTTTGCATAAGAGATTCTATGTTTCTGAGAAAGTCCTCCTTGTTGGACTGTCCCTTTTCAAAGATAGTCACCACCTTGCTCTGCAAATCTTGCCGCTCCTCCTTTGTCAGTACCTTGGCGGTCATGATGACCACAGGAATGTCCCTGGTGGCATCGTTCTGCTTGAGCTCCTGGAGGACTTCAAAGCCGTTCATCTCGGGCATCATCAGGTCGAGGACTATAAAGTCAGGCTTCCTGACTATCGCAGTATATAGCCCCTCCTTGCCGCCATATTCTTTCAATATTTCATAGGCGTTGAGGTCAAAGTAGGACGAAATGATCTTTACCGCCTTGGGGTCGTCGTCAATCAGCAATATCTTGAGCTTGGTATCTTTCTTGGCCGAGCCGACAAGTGAACTTACCAGGGTGAGTATCTCGTGCCTTGAGACGGGTTTTTTCAAAAAGGCGTTGGCGCTCAACGATGTACCCTTGGCACTCTCCGCAATTGACGATACTACTATCACAGGGATATCAGCAAACTTGTGATTGCCTGCCTTATCATCGAGGAAGGCAAAGCCGTCCATTTCGGGCATCATCAAGTCAAGACAGATAAGAGCCGGCTTAAATTGAGACATTACCTCCAGTGCCTCTTTTCCATTTGAAGCAAACATCACCCTGTAGCCCTCATACTCAAGGAAGTGTTTTAAGAGGGCCAGTTGAGCGGCATTGTCCTCAATGATCAGGATAAAAGGGTCATCTTGCTCAACAACCGTTAAGTCGCTTTCTGCCGACACATCCGTGTACATCTGCGCCGCCCAGGTACTTTTAGGGGAAGATGGACCTGACGGTATGTTGTTCGTCGCTTTCATTACAACGGGGGCAGGCAGTGCCGCCGCAGCCTTGCCACGCAGGGCACGTCTGGCATCAGAGAGCAGGTCGGAACTGCTGAAACTGCCTTTTTGGACTATCTTCAGTACGCTGCTGTTAAGTGCCCTGCGGTCCTCATCGGTTATTATCTTCGCCGTTAGGATAATGATGTTTATACCCGCGGTCTCCGGCATGTCTTTGAGGGTATGCACTACGTCAAAGCCCGTCACGTCTGGCATCATCAGGTCGAGTACCAGCAGGTCGGGCAATTGCGTCCTGGCAGTATCAATCCCCTCCCTGCCGCTA
>JADGAE010000202.1 GCA_015232165.1 Nitrospirota bacterium | reverse complement strand
GAATCCAGGATGCATAAAAGTATAGTTACCATGAAATATAAAGAGGATACAAAACGATTTAGTTAACGCCCTGCCGGTACACCAAGAATCTTTTTAGAGCATCCAAGTGTCTGGCCAGGGGCAAGCAGGAATCCATAACCTACTGTTTTTTTTATGCCTCCATCTATCTCTCTCTACATCTATCTATATATCTGCCTATAATAAATACCATATTGCATTAACTTTGCTATTATTCTATATTAGCAATTATAGTTGTGGCACTTTATGGGGAATTTGATGTGTTGAGCTCAATAGCGTGGAGTAAAGGGAAAAAATAAATATCACATGGAGGTTTAGGATGTATATCAGGACTAAGGTCATGGGAGTGATAGTGTTTACCACACTGCTGGGTTTTTTAGCAATCGGTTTAACAGCAAAACTGCCGGTCTATGCGGATACTGCGGAGGAACTTAAGTTGTCGGATGAGGACTTCACCAAGGTTGGGCAGATGTACTTTGATAAGTGTGCGGGCTGTCATGGGATGTTGAGAAAGGGCGCAACCGGTCCGGCGCTGTTACCGGAGAAGATGATGTCCCTGCGTACCCCGTCGATACGTAAGGCGATACGTGACGGCCTGCCAGGTGGGATGCCTGACTGGGGTGCCAAGGGGTTGATATCAAAGGGGGACATTGATCTCCTGGCGAGGTTTGTACAGACGGAGCCGCCACCACCCCCGGAGATGTCTATGGACAAGGTCAGAGCCGGTTGGAAGGTCCATGTGCCTGTTGAAAAGAGGCCGGATAAGCCCCAACACAACAGGAATTGGAAGGACTTCATGGGTGTGGTTCTAAGGGACGTTGGCAAGGTGGCCATTGTAGACGGCACGACAAAAGAGCTTGTCAACGTCATAGATACCGGCTTTGCCGTTCACATCCTGCGAGTGTCCGCCTCGGGACGCTACCTGTACTCCATAGGAAGGGACGGCCTGACAACCTTGATAGACCTCTGGATGAAGGAGCCAACAAAGGTCGCCGAGGTAAAGACCTGCTATGACGCCAGGAGCGTTGAGGTTAGCAAGTATAAAGACGACAAGGTTGACTTCAGAGACAAATACGCGATAGTCGGTTGCTATTGGCCGCCACGTTTTGTGATCATTGACGGTCAGACGCTGGAGCCTGTCAGTGAGACCATCACAAGCGGCAACATCGTAAAGACCGACCAATATCTCAAGGAGGCCAGGGTTGCCTCCATCGTTGCCTCACACCATGACCCGCTGTGGGTGGTCAACGTCAAGGAAACCGGGTATGTCTTTCTGGTGGATTACTCGGACGTCAGGAAGTTGTCGATTACAAAGATAGGTGCCGAGCGCTTTTTGCATGACGGTGGTTGGGACATGTCAAAGAGGTACTTCATAGTCGCTGCAAATACAAGTAACAAGCTGGTTGTAGTCGATACATACGACAAGAAGTTAGAGGCCATAGTAGATGTGGACAAGAAGCCTCATCCGGGCAGAGGGGCGACGATTGACAACGCCAGGTACGGCCCAATCTGGTGTACGGGGCACCTGGGTGACAACAAGATAGACTGCATCGGAACCGACCCGCTCAAGCACAAGGATTTTGCATGGAAGGTGGTCAAGAGGATCGCATTGCCGGGGGAGGGAGGTGGCAATCTCTTTATCAAGACGCACCCAAAATCCAGATACATGTGGGCCGATAGACCGTTAAACCCCGATGAAACCCTCCAGAGATCTATACACGTCATAGACAAGGACTCACTGGAGGTGATCAAAAACCTGGAGATGCCAAAGGATTTCACCGGCAGATATGTTCACATTGAGTTTAACGAGGCCGGCAACGAGGTCTGGGTCGCCATCTGGGGTACCAAAGAACAACCCACCGCACTGGTCGTATATGACGCAAACGACCTATCCCTCAAAAATGTGATAAAGGGCGATTGGGTCAGGACACCCACCGGACATTTTAACGTCTACAACTCAATGTTGGACATTTACTAGAAGCTGTTGGTTTCTATACTTAAAATACTTAAACTTAGGAGGAAGTGTAATGATGAAAAGAATTGTTTCCCGACGTAATTTTCTAAAGACTGCGGGAGCTCTCACGGCGGTTACCGCCTTTGGGTCCTTGCCTTCAACCCTGATGGCAGGGGAAGCGCCAAGACTTGTTAAGTTCCCGGAAAAAACCGAACTAATACTCCTTTCTTCAAGGCCCCCGCAACTGGAAACACCCTTGAAGTATTTCAAAGAGCTTATCACACCTAATGATGCGCTCTTTGTAAGGTGGCACTCCATGGATATTCCAACCAGTGTTGATGTCGGTTCGTGGAAGCTAAACATCTCCGGCAATACGGAAAAGGAGCTAAACCTGTCATTGGACGACATCAAAAAAGACTTCGAAAAGGTCACCTACACGGCAGTTATGCAATGCAGCGGCAACGGCAGGAGCTTCTTTCAACCACGAGTGCAGGGTGGACAATGGCTCCACGGCGCTATGGGCAATGTCACCTGGTCAGGGGCCAGGTTAAAGGACATTTTAAACAAGGCGGGCCTTAAAAAGGACTCTGTTGATGTGGCCTTCAACGGTCTGGATACCCCCGACCCCTCCTCCATTCCTGATTTCAAAAAGAGTCTTCCCGTGGACAAGGCACTGGAGGAAGAGGTCTTTATTGCCTACGAGATGAACGGAGAGCCTCTGACGATGTTAAACGGATTCCCCGTGAGATTGGTCGTTCCTGGCTGGTACGCGACATATTGGGTCAAGGCCCTTAGCGATATAACCGTACTGACAAAGGAGATTAACTCCTTCTGGATGAAACCGGCCTACAGGATACCGGATACCCCGGGTGCATGTGTTGCTCCAGGAGCCAGCCCCAAGCACACCATCCCCATAAACAGGATGAACACCAAGTCTGTTGTTGTCGAGCCCGAAATCAATGCAACGCTCAAGAGCGGTGCCGCTGTTGATATAATGGGACTTGCCTTCTCGGGTGGTTACAGCATCAAGGACGTCCTGGTTTCCATGGATAACGGTAAGACCTGGGCTGCCGCGGAGCTAGGCAAGGACAAGGGCAGATATTCATGGGCACAGTGGAGGTTTACGTGGAAGCCGGTCAAGCCGGGTAAATACTCCATCCTGGCAAGGGCCACAAACAGCATTGGTGACTCCCAACCGTTTGAAAGCCTATGGAATCCGTCCGGTTTTATGTGGAACAAGATTGAATCTATCGAAGTAAACGTCGTTTAAGAAATCAGGAGGAAGACAGAATGAAAAAAGTGGCGTTGGTAATAATTATAGTCATGGCGCTTTGTGTTGCCTTTACAGCCTTTGCCGAGGATAAAAATGTGCGTTCTATCAAGCTGCCCGACCTGCAGACCGCCTACAAAAACGGCCCCGATAAAGAGATCGTAGAAGAGAGCTGTAACCTCTGCCACACCGGAGCAGACTATATCAGCATGCAGCCTAAGTTTAACAAGACCAAATGGGTGGACATCCTCAATAAAATGAAGAAAGTCTACGGTGCAAAGATCAAAGACAACGAAATGGAACTCATCTCCAACTACTTAACGAAGACCTACGGAACCGGCGACTAAAAACGCAAAACACCCCACTCCCACAACCCCTCCCATAAAGGGAGGGGGATCAAAGATAACCACCTCTGCAGGACTACCAAAAAAGAAATTGCCTGTTGAGTTAACTCCGGTCAAGAAAAAAAAGGGGCGGCTCCGCCCC
>JADGAE010000004.1:17865-27661 GCA_015232165.1 Nitrospirota bacterium | reverse complement strand
AGAGAAGAGTCCATTATAAGCAAGGACATGTGGTCATCGGTGCTCGTCAATGGGATGTTTACGACGATTGTGTGTATACTCTTTTTGAAGAGCGCGCTGATAAAGGGGCATTTCAGTTCTGATGCCGCCTTTTTGACGGGTTTCTTTGGCTTCTTTGTCTTTATCCACAACTTCAATAAGTTCAACGTAAGGACGGAGCTTCTGAACCTCTTTGATCACATCCTTGACAACAACAATTTCCTCAAGGTAGTGGGATTGATCTTCACCGTTCAGATAATCTTTACGTACTTTGGCGGCAGCGTACTCAGAACCGTTGGGTTGTCCGCGAGTGAATGGCTGGTGGTGTTTGTGTTGTCGTCCTGTATCATACCGGTAGACCTGATCAGAAAGGCACTAAGGGGGTAATTGATAGCAAGAATTATGATTGGTGCGTCAAGGGGGGCTGGTCCCCTTGCGGGTGGGTCTGAGGGAGGGCAAAGCCCTCCCTTCTTTCCCTTCCTTCGTATACTGATCGTATTCGAGTTTTTTCGGGTATCAAAATTGCCCGTATACAAGAAAGAAAGGGGCGACTCCGCTCGCACAGCGACGTTACCGCCCCTTTTTTTTTCTTGACCGGAGTTAACTCAACAGGCAATATAATTAATTATGGGCAGGCACTTATGACAGATGTGTCCCTGCCCTTGTGGGTGAGTCTGAGAATCTGCAACGTGCTCACTTGCTGCACTCTGCTCTGATTATCCGGATTACCATGTAATGCCCTTCGTTCGTAATATGTCTTGTGCGTAGGTATCTCCAAGTTGTGCCCCTTTCTTCAGGGCCGCTATGGCTTTATCCGGCTCTCCCTTTTTACCCCAGGACAGCCAAAGACCATAGTACGCCAGGGAATATCGGGGGTTTATCTCAACGGACTTGTTGTAATCGGCTATAGCCCTGTCAAGGTCTTTCTTTTTTCTCCAGGCTGTACCACGACCGGTATATGCCTCTGCATACCGGGGGGTTATCTCAATGGCTTTAGTGAAATCGGCAATAGCCATATCGTAGTCTCCTTTTTTATGCCACTCAAGGCCTCTGTTGTAGAATGTAAGCGCATCCTCGGCATAGACAACACCACCATGTGTCTTTCCCTCCCATGTATATCCAGACAGGCTGATTATCAAGAAAACCAGCGTGCAAACAACTCTCAAATACATAAGTCTCCCGTAGTCTCTTAATATTTCTATGGTAGCTATGTTTCTATGCTTTCTGGATTCCTGCTTGCGCAGGAATGACCCATGTTCGAGCCAAGGGTAGGCACATATGGGTGCAAAATGCCATTTCCTGTCATTGCCATGAAACATGTCCCCGGCTTGAACGAAGATACAGTTTCCCCTTAAATGTAATACATTAAGCATCCGTCGATGGCCTCTCAGGCAACTCCTCAACTTCCTCCCACATCACGACCCTGTTTCTGCCGCTTTCCTTGGCCTTGTACAGGGCCTGGTCTGCCCTGAAGAGGTGAACATCCTTGTTGTCAACCAGGTTGGCCGTCATAACACAAACACCAATACTGATGGTAACATAACTCGATACCTTTGACATGCGATGCGGTATGGACTGAGCCTCTATGGCAACCCTGATACCCTCCGCGACACTTAACGCGCCGGCCTCATTTGTCTCGGGGAGGACCACAACGAACTCCTCACCGCCATAACGGGCCAACAGGTCCTGTGGTCGCTTGAGGGTCTGTTTTATCGTCTGTGCAACCCTCTGCAGACAGATATCCCCTTTGGTATGTCCATAGGAGTCGTTGTACTGCTTGAAGAAGTCTATGTCCATGATAATCAAGGTCAATGGAGTACCGTTTCTCAGGGAGCGTTTCCACTCGGTATTGTATGTCTCCTCAAGGCAGCGTCGGTTGGCAACGTTGGTGAGCTGATCGACCGTGCACAGGATAGAGAGCTTGTCTGTGGCAACGTTAAGGTCTCGCTGTAGATTGTCTGCCATCCTTACGATGCGCTTTGTCTGCCTTAGCAGCTTCTTGTAAGCGCCGGAGAGTTTATCGAAGTGAGGCAGTAGGGCATTGCCACACGTCATCTCCGAGTTGAGGATATCCTCAGCCTCGCGTATCATGGACTCTTCCTCTTCAAAAAGACTCATAATAAATGTGGATAGTTGATAGTCATCATCCATTACTGCCTGTTTGCTCGAGCTCTACAAGGTTAAAGGCAAGATTAGGGGCGTCTTCCTTAAACTCTTCCCCGCACTCCAAGGCCGTTTCATTATCGGCATGGTATCTCCAGTTGACGTTGATATCACTGCACCCAAGGTGACGCTCAAGCAGACTAAAGAGATTCAACAATGCCTTTGAACTGCTGCTGTTGAAATAGAGCAGCTCTATGTCAAAGACCAGGGTCTTGGGTTGCCCTAAAGGCAGGAAGGCATCCAGCCACGCAAAGATGGGTGTAAAAAATGCCGCGGCGTTTTCAGGATAACACTCACCCTTGATGGTAAACGTACCGGAGGTTGGGTCAAAACACACATAAGGAGTGGATTTAGTTGCCTGTATGCATAATATGTCCATAATCGGCTCCTTTGCTATATATACACGGTAACGGACAAGAACGAGATTGTCTCATCCACCGTGGTGTAGTCTATCTCAATTGGTTGACTGGCCTTTCTGGCCATCTCTATAAAACCAAGCCCTCCCCCTTTGCTACCCTCGGGGCTAGGCTCTTTGCGGCGCCGGCGATAGAGGGTCTTTAGCTCGTCTGCGTTGAGGGTTCGCAGCTCGTCAACCTGAGCCCTGATCACGCTCAACTTATCGTTTTTTATCTTGTTGCCGCAACGGACGTAGAAATGACCGTCTTTAAACCCAACAACAAAGAGCCCAATGCCCAGGTCCCCGCCTTCCCGTTCCTGAGAAACCCGCTCTGCGGAGTAATTCATGAGGTTTTGCATTTGTTCCACGAATATGGAAAAAACCCTCTGTATGGTATTTATGTCATTGTCATCAATCTCCATCTTGAGCTTCAAGGTCGCCCCTATACCCTCAACAACGTGCTGCGATACGGGACCGCTAAAACAAAAGATTATCTTTTCGTTCAACATCTGCTTGTAAAGTTCATAGAGATCCGTTAACACGATATCCTCCTTGCATATTACAGTCTAAGTCCCGTGGCGCTAATCTGGTGAAGTTTATCACAGGTTTATTGAATATGTCAATTAAACCATCCACAGGGGTGCCCTCGAATTTACGTTGACAGGAGTTACTCGATTGTGGTAAAAATATCTATAATTAAGATGCAAGAGAAAAGGCTCGCACATCTGCACACGTGGGGTTGCCAGATGAACTCGCACGACACTGAAAAGATAGCAGGCATCCTGAAAGTTCAGGGATATGCCCTGACGGATGACCCGGAGAGCGCAGATCTGATAATTCTCAACACGTGCAGCATCAGGGAGAAGGCACGGCACAAGTTTTACAGCTACCTGGGCTATCTGGCTCGTCTTAAGAAGAGGCGTCCTTTTATGAGGATAGGCGTCGCAGGCTGTATTGCCCAACATGAGGGCAGCCACATACACGAGCTAAACAAGGCCGTGGACTTTTCGTTTGGCCCACAGAATATCATGAAGCTGGCCGATCTATTGAGTTCGGAGTTGTTCCGGGCAGCCGTTGAGGACAACGACGCCATCGCAATAACCGATCTGCCGGCAGAGAGAGAAAACGGCATCAGGGCGCTGGTCAGCATAATGTATGGGTGTAACAACTTTTGTAGCTACTGTGTCGTCCCCTACACCAGGGGCAGAGAGAGGTCAAGGCCATACGAAAACATCATCAACGAAATAACCTCCCTTGCCGACAACGGATACAAGGAAGTGACCCTGATTGGACAAAACGTAAACTCCTACAACGGCGGATGTTCATTTGCCGGGTTGCTCAGACTGATCGACAAGGTGGAGGGCATCAGGCGAGTCCGCTTCATAACGTCTCACCCCAAGGACTTCACGGACGAACTTATACTGTCGATGGCGGAGCTTGGCAGCGTCTGCCGACACGTTCATTTGCCCATGCAGTCGGGTTCCTCGCGGGTGCTGGCTCTGATGAACAGGCGATACGACTATGAGACGTACATAGACAAGGTAAGGAGGTTGCGATTGAGGGTCCCCGATGTCGCCGTCACCTCCGACATTATAGCGGGTTTTCCCGGAGAACGCGACGATGACCACAAGCAGACGATAAACGCCCTTAACGAGATCGAGTTTGACGGCATATTTGCCTTTAAGTATTCCGTGAGACCAAACACGAAGGCCGCATCGATGGACGACCAGGTGGATGAGGGCATTAAGTCAGAGAGGTTGCAGGAGATACTGAGGTGTC
This sequence comes from Nitrospirota bacterium, assembly GCA_015232165.1. Classification (GTDB taxonomy): domain Bacteria; phylum Nitrospirota; class Thermodesulfovibrionia; order Thermodesulfovibrionales; family Magnetobacteriaceae; genus Magnetobacterium. Next base: position 23,304 of record JADGAE010000004.1, on the reverse strand, counting down.
AGGACGTCATCACTCAGAGGAAAAACAAGGCCCTTGAGGGCAGTGTAACCGAGGTCCTCGTTGACGGTAGGAGTGAGACAGACCCCAACTCGTGGATTGGGAGGACCGGCACCAATAAGATCGTTAATTTTTCGTCTACGGACGGTCTGCAACCCGCACTGTTTTTAAACGTCCGTATAGTGAAGGCCTACAGGCACACACTTGAGGGCGAGGTTGTAGGTGGATGAGGTTTTGCATCCTCACCCTGGGGTGCAAGGCCAACCAGGCAGAGAGCTCCACCATCGAGTACCACTTCCTCAGAAACTCGCACGTCCCCGTTACACTCAACGACCTGCCCGACGTCTGCATAATAAACACGTGCAGCGTTACCGCCAAGAGTGATTATCAATCCAGGCAACTGATAAGGCGTGCCATAAAGGCCGGTTCAAAGGTGTTCGCAACCGGCTGCTACGCCGAACTCAACAGGGAGGAGCTGCGTTCAATAAGCGAGGATATCTCCGTTATCAGCAACAAGGACAAGTTGCTGCATTTTTTAGACACCGGTCTTGCGGTGGACAAGACCGTTGTCCCCGCGCACGATAAGAACGCCAGGAGTCGGGCGCTTTTAAAGATTCAGGACGGCTGCAATGCCGGTTGTTCCTACTGTATCATCCCTAGGAGCAGGGGGAGGTCAATCAGCAGGCCGGTAACTGATATTATCGGGGAGGTCAGTGGGCTTGTGCTATCAGGCTACAACGAAGTGGTGTTGACGGGGATACATATAGGGTTCTATGGTATAGACCTGGCACCTCAGACGACACTCTCCGACCTGGTTGAGGCAATACTTAATAACACCACGGGCATAAGGGTGCGATTGACATCTATTGAGGTCAACGAGTTTACCGACAAACTGTTAGAACTGTTAGGGAGCGAGCGGTTATGCAGACATGTTCATATCCCGCTTCAGAGCGGGGATGATCGGATACTCGGGGACATGAACAGGGGATATGACACCGCCGACTTTAGGGGACTGCTTCTGGATATCCACGGGGCCATTGACAACGTTGCCATTGGCACGGATGTGATTGTTGGCTACCCCGGTGAGGATGATGAGAGCTTTGGCAGGACATACGATTTTCTAAGCGGGCTGCCGCTGACGTATCTGCACGTGTTTCCGTTTTCAAGGCGGAGGGGGACGCGGGCCTTTGATCTGCCCGGCCAGGTCAGTGAAGAGGCAAAGAAACGCAGGGCCTTGCTCTTGCGGCAATTGTCTGAGCGCAAGAAGGCTGCCTTTATGGCCAGGCAAGTGGGGCGTGTATTGCCGGCTATAGTTGAAAAATTAGACGGACCGCTATATCAGGCAACCACCGACAACTACCTTAAGGTCGGGTTCGAGGTCAATGCCGGCAAGGTTATGGTTTGTGAGAGAGAGATTGTAAGCCTTCGGATTACCGGCATTAAAGACGGCGCGCTAAGGGGTGAGTTAACTGTGGTTGAACTGGAACATGGAGGCTGAAATAATCCAACCTTTATAAGTACAGGGCCATAAATATTTAGCAATAGTCCAGTCCTAAATGGTTGGGGTAAAGAAGGGAGGGCTTTGCCCAATTGAGCCGGGGGTCGCCGACCCCTCCCTCAGACCCACCCGCAAGGGGACCAGTCCCCTTGCCCCCTCTTGGAGCACCAAGAAGCGGAGCCGCCCCTTTCTGTTTCTTTACCCGTCGATTGCCCGGAGTATGGCGTTTAGGATTACTTCGGGGGTTGGCGGGCATCCGGGGATGTAGACGTCCACAGGGATGACCTTGTCGATCCCGCCCAGGCTGGCATAACTTTCGCCGAAAATCCCGCCGTTGCAACCGCAATCACCCACCGCTACCACGAGCTTTGGCGTGGGGGTGGCGTTGTATGTCCTGATTAGGGCGATTTCCATGTTTGTCGCCACCGGCCCGGTGACCAGGAGCATGTCGGCAAACCTCGGTGAGGCGGTAAAGTGAATCCCGAACCGCTCGCAATTGTAAATGGGATTGTTAATGGCATGTATCTCCAACTCGCAGCCGTTGCAGGAACCGGCGTCCACCTGCCTGATTGTAAGGCTTCGTCGCAGACGTCTCTTAATAGCCTCGTCTAACCTGTCGGTTGTCTCCTTGACAATAGCCGCATCCGGCAACCGATTAAGCGGCTCCGTAACTATCCCCGTCCGAAATATCTGATGAAGTATCTTTATCATGCGTTATGCCGCAATAATCTTAAGTCCATCTTAGACGACATCTTTATCAATATGTTTAGTTTCATGCTGGATTTATTATAGCAAGCTTTGAGTTATTATTGCCACCCCTTGGAGATGATGTGCAGCCGTCCCTTTCTTTTTTTTTTCTTTTTCATATACGGATATTGTAATGTGAAGAAGATTTATCTTGTTTTCCAAAATCATACTTGCTACAATAATTATATGACATTGGAAATGGCAATTTATATACAACAGTGGAGTAGGTAAATTTTATAAGGATGAATAATGGAGGTGTTATAGTTTAGAGTTTTTAGGTATAGGGGGCAGCAGATGAAAATCCTACCTTAAATGCGCCTAATATTATGTACATATCTTGCCGCAATATCTCCTTCATGCGGATGATATATACAACTGCTGTCCCTTTCCCCCCCTTGCCTACCGGAACGGATTGTAATCTTCAGAAATAAGAGCCGCGGGGCTTGTCAAAAGATGTGGTACTTTGCTATGTTAAACAATAGTATATGAAAGCAGAGGAATTATGGGTAAGAAACATATCTTCAGGATAGGCAAGTATGACCTCAAAGAGGAGATAGGCCGTGGCGGTATGGGCATCGTATACCGCGGCATAGACCCTTACATTAACCGCGAGGTGGCCATAAAGGTTGCAAATGCCGAAAATATGCACGACAGCGAAAACGCCAATCGCTACAGACGGATGTTCTTTAACGAGGCGCGCTGTGCAGGCATACTCGATCACCCCAATATAGTTCACGTCTATGACGCCGGGATAGAGATAAAGCACTGTTATCTTGTCATGGAGTTTGTTAGTGGTGCCATGAGTCTCAAGGATTACTGCAAACCTGACAAGCTGCTTCCCAGGGAGAAGGTTATCGAGATAATATTCAAGTGCTGTAAGGCCCTTGATTATGCCCATAACCTTGGAATCATCCACCGGGACATCAAACCTGGCAACATCATGATGACCGAAGACCTCGACGTCAAGATCGGTGACTTCAGCATAGCCCAGATCAACAAGACCGACGTCACGCAGGTGGGTGGTCTGATGGGTTCTCCGTTGTACATGTCCCCCGAGCAGATTAAGGAGGAGGAGTTGACCAACCAGACCGACCTGTATTCGTTGGGGGTGGTAATGTATGAGCTGTTGACGGGGATGCCCCCACTAAAGGCCGACAACATCTCCAGTCAGATACTAAAGATAATCAACGAGGACCCGCCCCCCATGCACGTCTACAAACCGGACATGCCCGAGGTCCTGGAGCTGATAGTGAAAAAGGCTCTTAAGAAAAACCCGCAGGAGAGATACCCGCGCGGCATTGACTTCGCCGCAGACCTGGTAAACGCCATGAAGAGCCTTAAACACGCCGACAGGGCAATCAAGGAACAGGTGCGGCATGAGATGCTCAAGAAGCTGGATTTTTTTAAGGGGTTTTTCAACTCTGAGCTGTCCGAGGTCATGCGTGCCAGCACGTGGGTTGAGTACCCGGTCAATGCACCCATAATCACCGAGGGCGATATCGATGACTCGTTTTTCATAATAGTCTCCGGACAGGTGCAGGTCAAAAAGGGTGACCGACCCCTTGTAAACCTTAGGGAGGGTGATTGTTTTGGTGAGATGGGCTTTATTACCAAAGCCAAGCGCTCGGCAAGCATCATCTCCGCCACCGAAGTGACGTTGCTTAAGATCAGCGGGACGATGATAGACAGGACGTCGCTGCAGTGTCAGATACGGTTTAACAAGATGTTCCTGAAGACCCTGATAACGCGCCTGTCAAGGACAAGCGATGACCTGTCAAAGGTGCAAAAAGCGTAAGAAGAGAAAGACAAGGAGGGCGGCTCCGCTTCTTGGCGCTCCAGGTCGCACCTGCCCTCCTTGACCTCCCCCTTGCAGGGGGGTACGAAGTAAGCTCCTTTTTTTTACCTTTCGGACAGCATCAGCAGAAATCTTATAATGTCTGACATGGTTTCTCTTATTGCCATAATCTGAGTCTTGATGCTGCCGGAGTTGTCTTCGTTGAGGTTTTGGGACAGCAACAGGAATCTTATAATGTCTGACATGGTTTCTCTTGTTGCCATAATCTGAGCCTTGACGCTGCCGGAGTTGTCTTCGCTGAGGTTGTAGGAGACCTTGCGGATTATATCCTCGATACCGTCAATGGTGCTTCCTATCGTCTGTAACGAGGCCACAAGGTCATGGGATAAGACGGCAGTCTTTTTGTCCACTGCATCAACCGTGGTTGAAAATACATTAATGCTCTGTTGAGACAACTGCTCGAGCTTAATACTCAGTTCCGATACAATTGCCATATCGGGGAGTTTGTCCTTGAGCAGAGTCAGTTCATCATAAAGCCCCCTGATGGATACCTCCAGCTTCTCCGTCAGAATGTCATGAACCTTACCAAGTGAACTATAAGTCTCCCTGACGACCTTGTCAATTGACATATCGGAAACCCTCTCCCTTAATGAGACAAGCTCGTCATTGAGGTTTCTTATACCAACTGCCATCTTCTCCGATACGGACGTGTCTATGGATTGGATCGTTTGAGTTAACTCCAGCAATCGCTCCTCGGAACTCTGCCTCATGGCGTTATTTGTCTTTCCTATAAACGTTTCGATCTCATCGAGTCTGTTGGAGATCACATCGAAGGAACCCTTGATATTATCCGGCCACGCAACTGAGGGTTTATCCCTTAGTTGCGTGAGGTCACCGGCAATGGTCACTATGGAGTCCTCCAGTTCTTGCAACCTCCCCTGCAACGCCGCTAACATGGCGGAAATGGAGGTGTTTAATGATGTCCCAAGCGCAGTTGATAATCCACTTAAGCCATCTTGTGTATGTTGCTTTAAGATACTGTTGGTCTTGGCGATAAACGTCTCAATCTCATCCAGCCGGCCCGTGATCGCCTTAAATGAGGCCCTCATACCGTCAATCTTGTTGCCAATATCACTATCAGCACCCTGCACGGTGGCTCTGTCCTTTAACTGCGCGATCTCCTTGGCAATCTCCGACAAGGTTGCATCGAGCTTTTGAGTCATCGACGTATCAGCAGGTCTCTGCAACAGACTTGACAGCTCCTTGATACCGGCATAGGTCTTTTGGCTTGATGTGTCGTTGGTCTTGGCGATAAACGTCTCGATCTCATCCAGCCGCCCTGTGATTGCCTTAAATGAGGCCCTCATACCGTCAATCTTGTTGCCAATATCACTATCAGCAC
>JADGAE010000004.1:0-17765 GCA_015232165.1 Nitrospirota bacterium | reverse complement strand
TCTTTTGGCTTGATGTGTCGTTGGTCTTGGCGATAAACGTCTCGATCTCATCCAGTCTCTTTGAAAACCTGTCAAGGGAATCACTCTTGTCCCCGGAGATGCCGTCCTTGACGGCCGTGATCTCTTTACTGAGACCTTTTATGTTCCGTTGCACCATTTCTGCCATTTCGGCTATTGATGTACCCACTGCAGGCAACTTGTCACTTGTCGTTGCCAGGTCTTTGGCAATACCATGTATGCCCGTATCCATTGCCGCCATCCTCTCCGATACCATGCCCGTGGTCGCCGCCATTTTGTCCAACTCTCTCTCGATATGCCCAAGGAACGGACTTACGTCTTCATTGGGCAGCCCCCTAATTTCAACGGTAAGGGCCGTTATCTTGCCGTCTGCGTCGTTGAGCTTACGGATAATCTCTTCAAACGGGACTTGGGGTATATCCTCTGATACCTTACCCTCAATGGCGTCAATCTGACGCTTGATATCATCTATTGTCGTTGACACGTTTGGTGGGAAGGACACCTTTGGTCTTCTCAGCATCCCCAGTACCAACAAGACATTACACAGGGTAGACAACCCAAGGAGCAGCAGCAACGCAACCGTCAGCCTGTTGTCTGACCATTTGTTCTGCGATACAAGCTCCACTGCCGGTGTGGTCGTTGTGACGCCGGCGGCGGTTGTCTTTGCTGCGGTGGCAATCGGGGTGGTTGATACGGTAAACTCCTTCTGTGCACTCAGCTCCTTGCCCATGTAAGTTAAGTTGACCACACCGGTGTGTTTACCCGTTGGGAGTGTGAGGTCAAAGTCAACGATATACTTGAGATCAACGATGTCCGAAATGATCTTGCTCAACTGAACGATCTCATTGTGGTTGGGAGAGAGTAGGAAGTAGCCGCCGCTTAGGTCGGATATTTTCTTGATGGCATCTATGTGTTTATACCTCCCCAGGGCTATCGTATAAATGGGGACATAGGAGCTTTCCACCGTGTTTAAGACATCCTGCTCGTTGAGATGGCTGTGTTCGTCCTTGCCGTCGGTTATTGTCAGGATGGCCGTCCTGGAGGTGGGCGCACCGGAGGCTGCCTTTATGGCGTCTATCACCGCCTGATAAAGGATGGTCTTTTTCTCAACTGCCTTTAAACCGTCTATCTGACTGTAGATGAGGTCGCGATTCTGGGTGAAGGACACGACGTTCTTGATTTCGCCACCAAAGGTCAGGAGCATTATATGGTTGTCATCGCCGAGTTGATGTACGAGGTTGGAGAGATACTTTTTCGTATCAGAGAGGGCAACGCCGCTCATGCTACCGCTGACATCCACGGCAAGGATGATGGAGAGCGGTTCTTCATACTTTTTTTGTAACGCGGTGCCTTTGCTCTTTTTGTCACCGACGGTCAGTGTGAAGTTGTTAGCCTTTAGCCCCTGTGTGCCCTTGCCGCGTTGATCGTGTACATCAATGACAGCCTGCAAAGCCCCGGAGTTCTTGGTGTCAATTGCGGATATGTCCATGCTGACATTACCCTGTTCCTGCCCCCCTGCCAGTGCCAATGAAACAAGGGTAATACAAATGACAAAAAATACCTTCTTCATGTCGATAATTCCCCCATATGTTTTTTTATATATTTAATACATACCGTTCAAATACTATATCACAAAACTCATCAAAAGGTATATAATAGTAACCGATGGGAATCAAGAGCCTAAGCAAGGTGCTTGCCGATGACAAGTACTCCACGGACAAGGAGGTCTTGTTGTGTTACGGCTACGATGCCTCCGGTGTAGACATTACGCCCGCAGCAGTGGTATGGCCGCAAAACACCACGGATATCGTAAAGATAACGCGATTTGCCTATGAAAACAGCTACAGGCTGATACCCCGCGGGGCCGGCACAGGTATGACGGGCGGGTCAGTGCCGATGACCAACGCAATACTGATGAGTCTGGAAAAGATGAATCGTATTATAGAGCTGGATGTCGAAAACCTCAATGTGGTGGTTGAACCCGGGGTCATAAACGGCTTGTTGCAGATAGAGCTTGAGGAGAAGGGATACTTCTATCCCCCCGATCCGGCCAGTCTGAACATCTGTACCATCGGTGGCAACGTGGCCGAAAATGCCGGGGGGCCGCGCGCGGTCAAGTACGGGGTTACGCGCGATTACGTGATGCAGTTAGAGGCAGTGCTGCCAGATGGTAGGGTGATAAACACCGGTGTTAAGACGTCAAAGGGCGTTGTGGGCTACGACATGACCAGGTTGTTGGTTGGCTCCGAGGGGACACTTGCTACTATAAGCAAGATTCGTTTAAAGGTGTTGCCCAAGCCTGACAGCATAGTGACGATGTTGTCGGCCTTCTCTGGTGTTGAGGACACCGGTAGGGCGGTTGCAAAGATAATTGCCTCGGGCATCATTCCGCGCACGCTTGAGCTGATGGACAAGTTGACGCTGTTTGCGGTTAATCGTTTGAAGCAGGTGGGGTTTCCCGAGGACATAGACGCGTTGCTGCTGATCGAGGTTGACGGCAATCGCAGGGCTATAGCTAAGGAGGCCGAGGTGATCTCAAACATATGCAACGAGTTTGGCGGCAAGATCAAGGTTGCCGTGGAGAGTCAGTCGCGCGAGTTTCTGTGGGATGCGCGGCGGAGTATCTCACCCGCTCTGTACAAGATAAGTCCGACGAAGATAAACGAAGACGTGGTAGTCCCCATAAGCAAGGTGCCGGCGCTACTGATGGGGATAGAACAGTTGTCCGAAAAGCACGACATTCCTATTGCGTGTTTTGGGCACGCCGGAGATGGCAACATCCACGTAAACATCATGACCGACAAAGGCGACAAGGAGAGTTTTGAAAAGGCCCAAAAAGTCGTCAGACAGTTGTTTGAGTTGACCCTGAGCCTCGGCGGCACTCTATCGGGTGAGCACGGCATCGGTCTGACAAAGGCCAAGTACATTGACATGGAACTGGACATGATAAACATAGACCTGATGAAGGGGATTAAAAACCTCTTCGACCCAACAAACATCCTAAACCCCGGCAAGATATTCCCCCCGGAGGGATAAGGCGTTCACTCCACGTCTATGGAAGTGCTTATAACAATGTCTTCCAATAACTTATGGGCGACCATATCCAGGTTTAAGACATAGTCTATGTGGTTGAACGTCTCCTGCAGTGGCAATGTTGTTGCACGCCACCCCATACCATCCGTGATCCATATAAAGCCATAACCGTTTTGCTTCCAGAAATCGTGTATCGTCCTGTATTCGCCGGCGGTTGACTTCAGCTTTGAGCCACCGACACTGTAAAAATTTGTCTCGACCAGATAGAGCTTACCCTTGTTGTACAGGGCAAAGTCTATTATCCGTGATGACTTGTCGACAACCAGTCTTAGCCCCCACTTGTCTTTGATCTTTGCAGCCGTTGCTTGTTTTATGTATTCAAGGCCGTTCCTTGTACAAATGTCTACGACGAAACTCTCAACGATGTCCTCCATCTCCGTGCCGCTTCGATTCTTCCTCCCGTTGGAATCCAGCCCAACCTCAACGCCGATAACATAATCGACGAGGTTTTTTATCTTCCGGTTCTTCAGGAAGTCGAGCAATCCAACAGATCGCGCAAATTCAACCACATCTGCAACATCATCATCCGTCATTATGGCTCTGCCAACAAAGGAGTATTGTTTGTATGAGAAATCAATAGTGCTAAAATCAGACAGTATCTTGAAATCGTTCTGCCGTAAGCCTATCAGGATCGGAATGACCACGGAGATGGCCGGTTGTTGTCTCAAAAGGAACGAAAATTCGGCCTCAATATCCTCCTTGCCGATTAAGTAATTCATGGTGTTTAAAGAGACCTCTATGTCCTTCACATTTTCAAAGACCTTACCCCAATTGACAAAGTAGTCCCATCGGTGGATGGTGTCTTTTAGCGTTTCAATCAAGTAATTAAACACGGCATCCGAATCGGTGCAGTTTATTCTGTTTTGAAAATGCTTGGAATATCTCATTTTTTTATAGTAAGGGAGAGGGTATCCTCTTTAAAAAGCATGGTAAAATTAACTTCATGGATTAAAGACCTGGATTCCTGCTCCCTGTTCAAGCCAGGGACATGTTTCGCAGGAATGACAGTTACAGCCGTTTTCCAAGTGTGTCATTCCTGGCTTGACCAGGAATCCAGGACGCGTAAAGGTATAGTTACCATGAAATATAAAGAAGATACGGGAGAGGGATGTATGAATTTTTCATTGATAAGAGTAATCATTACGGGGTCAAGGGGGGTCCGTGACCCTTTGCGAGGGGGTCTGAGGGTGGTCAGCGACAACCGGCTCAACTGTGAGCAGATATCCCCATTTTTTTCTTTGACGAAGTAACCCATGATTTTATTATGCACTCAAGTGGTGACTTAAGTTGTCTTTCTGTAGATTAATATGTACTTGTGGGTTATCTCAATACTGCCGCCGTCATTGGACTTCCTGGCGTTTTCAATCGAGACCACTATCAACTCTTTTATCTCAAGTGTGTTATTGCCTCTGAGACGTTGTTCTATCTTCATGGCAGTTGGGACTAAAAGGCCGTCTCCCCTGCGGACATCCTCACAGACAATGGCCAGTATCCCACCCGCGGACAAGGTTTTTTTGGCAACAGACGTCAATTCATCCATGTTGTCCCCGGAGATGGCAATTATAAGATCGGTTTCTGTCAGCTCAGTTTCCGGCTTGTCCTGTGCGTCCTTGCCAAAGAAGACGTAATGCCCCGAGGAATACCTCTTTGTCAGATTAAGGGTGACATCCCTTTGCCAGTCTTTTTCGTTAAATATCCACACCGTTGTTGACTCCAGTGTATTTACCTCACCAGTCAATTTCCAGCCCTGGTATGGGTTGGACGAGTCGGGGGCTGACACGGCCCCCTCTTTGCCGCCCCTGGCACCCTTCTTCCTCTTTTCAAAGATAGCAAGATACTCATGGGCAAGGAGCAGGAAATTGTACTTTACGCTGTTGCTGTACCAAAACCCCGTCGTCTTACAGTTGTGCTGCCTCTTTATTACCAGCTCCTTAAGCACGAAGCCGGCTGCCAGGTATCTCTCGATAGTCCGGAAACCAAGGGGTACCACGTTTTTATTCTTACGCATATCCCCGATTAAGATAGCACAGTGGCCGTTGTGTTTTACTATTCGATAGCTCTCCCGTGCGACCTTTTCTATCTCATCGAGGAATCTTGCTACATCGCAGCCCGACAGATCACCCTCATTGTCGTGTGTATAGCGAATAATATCGGCATATGGGGGATGGGCACAGACCAGGTCAACGGTGGCGTCGTCGATACCGCCGAGGTCCCTTGCATCGCCAACGCGGAGTTCCGTCTTTGTATCGGCAGAGGCCCCGCTTACATCGAAGTTTGTGTTCTCAGTGGCAAGCTCTATGGCCACGGAGTTGATGTCTATCCCGATAAAATTCCTGTTGAGCAGCTTACACTCAACCCCGGTGGTGCCGGCCCCGCAGAAGCAATCAACCACCAAGTCGTGCTCCTTCGAGTATCTCAGAATAACGTTTCTGGGGATGTAAGGCGACCAGTTCCCTCGATAATTGCCATTGTGTGTTGCCCAACTGCCCCTTGACTTAAAGCTCCAGACCGTTGTCTCTTCGAGTGCAAAGCCCTTGGGGGTGATAGTCTTTACGGTTTTTTTTGGGGAAGGGAGCAGATGATTTGCGGCATTGGAGATGTTTACACCAAATTCCCTGGTAACAATCCTCTCAATGGCCTTTAGGGTGACCCCGTATTTACCACCAATGTCTTTATCAGACAGGCCTTTCTTCTTATCTTGTACGATTAATTTTTCTATGTCTTGATTCATTTAAAATCAGGGGGACAATGCCCCCCATTGTTCTGAATGTATTTTTAGGATCGGAATTAGTGCTGTATGTGTGCCAAAACGACTCGGTCACCTAGTTTACGGAGGTGATTATCATATCGCCCAGGCACTTGTATGATATCTCCTTGGTCACGAACTTGGAGATATTACCGGTGTTGACATTTATACGTCGGGCAAAGAGATACAGTCTGCCATCGGTGAGCTTGTAAGTACCCACGATGCTTTCGTTGTGTGCGTATTCGTCGGATTTTATTTCGCCTGGATTTCTTGTCAGTGCCACCAGGCCGTCTGGAGAGAGTTTAAAGTAGCTCCTGAACTCCCCCTGCACCACCTTGTAACAGCAGGTGTTGTTGATGCTGTTTCTCATCAGTTCGCTCATGAATAGCCCCGCCCCACGGGGCAAAAGGGTCACTATGTCAACAAAGTCCGTTACGAGGATCGTTTTTCCAACGCAGCTTGGGGTGTTTGGCAGGCAGCCCTGGGCACAAGAAGCACTACAGAGTTCAGCGGCCACCTCGTCAAAGACGTCCTTGAGTTTCAACTGTGTGACAATGTCATCGTTATATGCGGCCCTGTCTCGGCAGCGAAACGTCGATGAAACCTCACTCAACATACCACCGCATCCACTCAGTACCACCAGCGCGATTAGGAACAGGGCTTTTACTTTCATAGGCTACTTTTCGAAGTTCTCTCCCTTTATTTTCATGGTCTTTGGTTGTGTATACCTCTGCAGAAGGCTTTCGATACCACCAAAGGGTATTGCTATCTGGCCGCTGGACTGCACCACGCCCGTATTGATGTTCATGAGCCTGGCGTTGACCACTATACAGTCCTCCGCTATACTGTAGGTACCGGTGACTATGGCGCCCACGTTGTAGAGGTCTTTTACCTTTTTGATGTCCCTGCTTAGTGAGAACTCGCCGCTGTCATTCATAATAACGTCGGTCACAAGCCTAATGTCTATGACCGTCCAGCGCCTGACCTGGAACTCGTGGATCAGACTCTCCGCTATGAGCCTACCCAGGCGATTTGTCTCCTTGAGGTTATCCAGATTCTGAAACGATGTCACGATAACCGGGAGGTTGACGTCGTGCAGATCGACGTTGCGTTGGAGCTGGTCTGCCAGAAATATCATATTGGCGTTGAGGTTGCCCATTGGATTGGCGCTCCTGTAAACATCAAGCGGGATGGTCTCTACAAACTTCCTCGTATGTGGCCTCTGCGGGGCATCATATACGGTTACCTTGTCCGTCACAGGCCTGACAACCGGTACCGGAGACCTTCCATCCTCCACGTAGAAGCTGCCCTTATCATCAATCTGCTCACCAAAAGACGGCAGCACATTCATAAACGACAACACGATAAACACCGAAATCACTATAGCCACTATATTTACTATTCTCCAAAACATACTTGTATTCATCAGACTCTCACCTCAATAAGGATAGTACGGATAATAAGGACCGTAATAGGGAAGATAAGGCCCATAATAAGAACCATACGGATATGGTCTGTATACCGGAACCTCATACTCGCGCATCTTCTGCCTGTATGCCACCGGGTAATCGCAGCACGTATCAGTGGTTACACTGTAGCCCTTGTCATGGCCACAGACCCATCCCGCGTTAGCTTCATAACGGCACCCTTTGCCATAATACGGGTCAACCAGCGAAGCATCATGATACATCACACACCCTGCAAGTGCCACACTTGCAAGCATCACCAAGACTACTCTCTTCATCAAAACAACCTCCGTTGTGTAAAAAAATACCTTCAGCCCATACCGGCTTACTTAATAATATATATCTGTAGTTTGGTTTCAAAACTTAAATGTTGTCATTTGGTGTTGATTTTCAGGAATCTTCTCTTGCCGACTTTAAACAGGTACTGTCCCTGAGTCAGTGTGGCATTTGTGTCTGTGACCTTTGCGTCATCGATGACGACCCCGCCCTGTTTGATGAGTCTCATGGCCTCCCCGGTGCTTGTGACAAGGCCTGCGTCTTTCATTATTTGTGGCACCCACATCCGGGCATCAGTCCAAGGGATGCAGCGCTCCTCGATCTCCTGCGGCAGTTGCCCGGACTTAAAGACCAGGTCAAACTCCTGCCGTACCCTAACGGCATCGGTCATGCAGTGGTACCGCGCGGTGATCTCAACGGCCAGGGCCTCCTTGGCCTTCTTGGGATGCACGGAGCCGTCCGCAATGCCCCTCTTGAGTTCATTGAGTTCCCCGACGGAGATGTGGCTTAACAGCTCGTAGTACCTGAGCATCAATTCGTCCGTTATGGACATCAGCTTGCCAAAAATCTCCTTTGGCGGTTCGTTGATACCGATGTAGTTGCCCAGGCTCTTTGACATCTTGTTGACGCCGTCAAGGCCCTCAAGTAGCGGCATCATGATGACGACCTGCTCGTGTTGATTGAATCGGCGTTGGATCGTCCTGCCCATCAGGAGATTAAACCTCTGGTCTGAGCCGCCAAGTTCGACATCTGCCTTGAGATGTACGGAGTCGTAGGCCTGAAACAGCGGGTAGTAGAACTCCAGTAGTGTGATGTCGTTGTGGTTTTCAAAGCGCTTCTTGAAGTCGTCGCGCTCAAGCACCCTGGCCACCGTCTGCATCGCCCCCAGCCTTATGATCTCCATGCCGCTCATTGCCGAAAACCACTCGCTGTTGAAACGGATGTGCGTCTTGTCGGCGTCGAGTATCTTGAATATCTGTTGCCGATAAGTGGCGGCGTTTTGATTGACCTCCTCGCCGGTTAGGGGCTTTCGCAGTTCGTTCTTTCCGCTGGGGTCGCCGATCATACCGGTGAAGTCGCCGATCAGGAAGGTTACCTCGTGGCCAAGTTCCTGAAACTGCCTCATCTTTTCGATCAACACCGTGTGTCCCAGGTGTATGTCCGGGGCTGTGGGGTCAAACCCAGCCTTGATACGCAAGGGCCTGTTGAGCTTGAGCTTTTCTAGCAGCTCCGCCTCGCTGATTATATCAGAGGTTCCACGCTTTATAATCTCAAGTTGTTCCTGTGGCGATAACATTGTCTATGTCTATGATACATGCTATTGATGTATATCGTCAAGGCAAGGGAAAATAAATTTTTGGTGGTGTCAGGGAAGCATTATTTACTGTTTTCTCTAATTTGACAATGTCACATTTAAGTAACATCAGGGATTGTCTGAGCCAGGATTACACAGATTAAAGGATTTACAGGAAAAAGGAATAGGGCATTCTTTAACATAAATCCTGATAATCCCTTAATCCTTAAAATCGTGGTTCAGACACCTTTATGCTTAACTCACCTTACGCACAGTGTATAAAAAGGGGGCGGCTCCGCCCTCCTTTTCGTCTTTTTCTTTTGGTGTTATAACGTAGAACAAATTTACCGTACCCATGCACCCCCTGTTGACAGGGCAATCGCATTTGACCAAAAGAAAAAAAAGAATGGGGGACTTTGTCCCCCCTCAGACCCCTCTACAAGGGAGGGGGTGGGGCACCCCGGCCACAAAGAAGCCCCCTTGACCCCGTAATACCAAGTTGCAGTCAAAAGAGTATATTGGAAAAAAAGCCTCATCAAGGTTTACATCACTAAAGAGTTACATATATGAACGCAACTTGGTATAAAGGGCTGGTTGACAAATTGAAAAGTGGTTATTTTATCATAGAAACATCATTATTATTTCAAATGCTATTGCCCTGCCCCTGTTGATCTTACCCAAGACATAAATGTAAAATATATGTTATAATGGAATAAAAAAGATAAGGAGTTTAAACGATGCCTATATATGAATATAACTGCTTGGCCTGTGGTGTAAACTTTACACTGTTTCAAAAGATGGGCACCCCACAGGGCGATAGCGCATGTCCAACGTGTAAGTCTACAGACGTCAAGAGACTCATATCAAGCTTTAGTTGCGGCAGTGAGTCAGGCGGTCTGTCAATGCCATCCACCCACGGCAGTGGTGGGGTGTGAGGGCCTTCTCATTGTTGAGCCGTGAGCTCAACATACGCTTAATCGAGAGCCGTGAGCTCAACATACGCTTAATCGAGAGCCGTGAGCCCCACATACGCTTACATTTTAGAACACGGTAAACCGAAGGTGCTAAAACGATACGTCTAAGTGCGTGGTTATGGAAAAAAATTATAGTCCAAGAGGGATGGGAAGATGCCTAAGAAATTAATGTTGGCCGATGACAGTATCACGATACAAAAGGTCGTGGAGCTTATCTTATCAGAGGAGGACATCGATGTTAGTTCGGTTGGAGATGGCCAGGAGGCCATGTCAAAGCTAAAAAGCAGCAAGCCCGATGTAATACTTGCTGATATTGACATGCCCAAGATGAACGGCTACGACCTGTGCAGGGAGGTCAAGGCCAACCCAGCCACTGCCCATATACCGGTTGTGCTGCTTGTTGGTGCCTTTGAACCCATAAACGAACAAAAGGTCAGAGATGTCGGGGCGGATGATTTTCTGATAAAACCGTTTGAGTCCAATGAGTTCTTAAAGAAAATCCACGGTATCCTGCAACGCAAGCCCTCACCGGCCAAACCCTCCGCAAAGGAAGAACCCCAGGGTAACGGAAAAAATGACTCCGACCTCGAACCCCTTGAATTAGGAGACTCTTCCATGTTGGACGAGAAAGACATGCAGGCGCTCTTAGAGGAGACCATGGTTGAGGAAACGGCGGCCTTTGAAGAGGAACATCCCGACAGCGACGACTCCGATGACGGCAACTTTGCAGATGACGACCTCACCACAAAAGAACTGCAAGATATCATCGAAACACTGAGGGAACCCGACTCCGCAGAGGCCGACGGCGGCGACATAGACATGGAGAAAATGATCGGCTCCTTACTGGAAGAAACAGTTGTAGATAACCCCGAGGAAGAAAATGCTGCTGATGAAGACATGCAAAATACCATTGATAAAGCCATCGATGCCTTTGACAATGGCGATGGCGGCATTGATACCGATACGTTCAAGGAACTTATGAGTAGCATAGCCGATGACATGACAGAGTCAGCAGGGCAGGAAGACGATATGGCGATGACCTCCATGCTCGAAGACATCGGGGATAAGCTCGGTAGTGACGCCATTGAGGATGTCAGTGAAACCGTCTTTAAGGAAGAGGATGACCTTCGTGACATCGTCGGCTCTTTAAGGGAAAAGGAGGAGAGCGATGCCGTACAAGACCATGACGATATGCCACTTGTTGACACATCACCATTTCATAAAAAGGAGGTGCCATTGAAAAGACCACCTGAGAGAGAAGGCTGGGATATGGAAGAGGCCAAACCGCCGCACAGGCAAGAGCCGACTTACAGAGCCATGCCACTGCGGGAGTCCGTCTCCTATGAGCCCTCGGCATCAGGCGGAGTGCTGTTGAGTATCAACGATGTCGTCGGTATCTTAAAACACCACGTAGATGACAAGGTATCTAGTCTCCTTAAGGAAGGAGACCTGAACTCCTTGTTTGAACAGGCCATCAATGCCTACGTTGACCAGAGATTTAAGAATATAAATATCGGTTTTGACGAAATAATCTCTGAGGCCATAAACACCAGGATAGACAAGCTCGTTGGCCAGGTCAACATTGAAAGTATAATAAACCAGGTCATATCTTCCACGATCAAGGGTGTCATGATGACCCTCACGGGGGAGATGTTTAAGGTCAGCAAGGAGGTCACGGAACGTATTACCAAACAGGTACTGGATGAAAGCATACCAACGCTTAAGACGGAGGTAGAGAAGATTATCCATGAAACGGTCTCCAATGTCGCGGAGCGGCTTATAAAGGAAGAAATAGACCAGATTAAATCAGAATTTCTATAGGATGTCTTGTAACACGCTTTGCGTATATATAATTCATAACAAAATCTCATAGTGCGATAAGGAAATTCAATGGATGAACAAATAAAGAGCAAGGCCTACGACCCGGGGGCGATAGAGGAGAAGTGGTATGACTTCTGGCTTAGGAACGATTGTTTCAGGCCTTCGGAGGAACCTTCGAAGGTTGCGTTTTCAATAGTAATCCCCCCGCCTAACGTAACCGGTTCCCTGCACATGGGCCATGCACTCAACGCCACGCTCCAGGACGTTCTTGCACGGTACAGGAGGATGAAGGGTTGCAGCGTGCTCTGGCTGCCGGGGACGGACCATGCCGGGATTGCAACCCAAAACGTCGTCGAAAAACAGTTGGCTACGGAACAAATCAACAGACATACGTTGGGCAGAGATGCCTTTATAGATAGGGTCTGGACCTGGAAGCAACAGTATGGCGGGCACATCATACATCAGCTCAAAAAACTCGGCGCCTCCTGTGACTGGTCCAGGGAGCGGTTTACGCTCGATGAGGGGTTGTCACGTGCGGTGAGGGAGGTCTTTGTGCGTCTGTTGGAGGAGGGGCTTATATACCGCAGCCTACGCCTGATCAACTGGTGTCCGCGCTGTGCCACCGCCCTGTCCGACCTCGAGGTGGAACACGAGGAGATGCACGGCAAACTCACATACATACGCTACCCCTTTGAGGACAACTCCGGTTGCCTGGTAGTGGCCACCACCAGAGCCGAGACCATGCTCGGTGATACGGCCGTCGCCATCAACCCCAAGGACGGTCGATACGTAGGACACATCGGTAAGATGATCAAGCTCCCACTGACGGGCAGGCTTATCCCGGTTATCGCCGACCAGCAGGTGGACCCAGGCTTTGGTACCGGCGCCGTTAAGGTAACCCCCTCGCACGATTTTAATGACGAGGCTATCGCAAAACGACAGACCCCTATCCTGCCCTTTATCACCGTCATCGGACAGGACGGCAGGATGACCCCCTCTGCCGGTGCCCGCTACAGCGGCCTTGACAGGTATGAGTGCAGGAAACTTGTCGTGGCCGACCTCAAAGAAAAAAACCTCATCGAAAAAGAAGAAACTCACAACCACTCTATCGGACACTGCTATCGGTGTAAGACCGTCATCGAACCGCTGTCTACCGTGCAGTGGTACGTGAAGGTGGACGGTTTGGCTAGTGAGGCCATAGAGGCCGTCAAGACCTCACAGGTAAGGATCATCCCCGACGGCTGGAAAAACAGCTACTTCTCATGGATGCAGGATATCAGGGACTGGTGCATTTCGCGTCAGATATGGTGGGGACATCAGATACCCGTCTGGTACTGTCCTGATTGCAAGTGTGAGGATGGCACCCCGCAGAGCGAACATATACAAGTGGCCTTAAACCAGAGAATAAACGGCTTGCGCGAAGGAAGTTACAGGGAACTCACCGCCGCCGGCCTCACTCATAAAGAGATCATCGCAAATGCCAAAGACATGAGGGTTGGCATAGCGGTCAAAGCCATCACGGGATTGGTTGACCCCACGGGGTGTCCCGCCTGTGGCAGCAAAAATATAGTCAGAGACCCCGATGTCCTGGATACGTGGTTTTCGTCGGCCCTGTGGCCGTTCTCTACGCTCGGATGGCCCGATGAGACCTCTGACCTCAAGACCTTCTATCCCACCAGCGTCCTTGTAACCGGCTTTGATATCCTGTTCTTCTGGGTGGCTCGCATGATAATGATGGGCCTGAAGTTCATGAAGGATGTCCCCTTCAGGGATGTCTACATACATGCCCTGGTCAGGGATGAAAAGGGTCAAAAAATGAGCAAGTCAAAGGGAAACGTCATAGACCCCCTCGTGATGATCGACAGGTATGGCGCCGATGCCTTCCGCTTCTCTCTGGCGGCCTTTGCCGCGCAGGGCAGGGATATCAGATTCTCCGAAGAGCGCGTGGAGGGCTACAGGTACTTTATCAACAAGCTCTACAACGCCTCCAGATACATAAATATCAGCATCGAAAAGTACAACGATGCCAAATTCGATACCATCGAAGCCATAAACGAAGAATTTAAACGGACGGACAAGGGTTCCCTAAACCTGCCCGAGAGATGGATACTGAGCAGACTGGCCAATGCCGCAAGTCAAACCGCCAAAGGACTCGATGAATACCGCTTTAACGATGCCTCAAGTGCCATCTATCAGTTCATCTGGCATGAGCTGTGTGACTGGTACATAGAGCTTTCAAAGACCTCCTTGGCGCAGGGTGGGGCATCTTCCGCTCTGGCTTTGAGGTCTCTGATGTACGTCTTTGGGCATGCCCTGAGACTCTTGCATCCATTTATGCCGTTTATTACCGAGGAACTCTGGAGCATGTACAGTCATAACGGCACGTCCATCTCCATGACTACCTATCCTGAAGGTCTAAGCACTGACCAGGAGGCCGAGGAAAAGATGCAGTACATTATAGACTGCATCAGTGGTGTGCGCTCTATCAGGGGTGAACTCAACATATCACCATCAAAGTACCTAAACGCCATGATCAGGACATCCTCTCGTGCTGCAAGGAGCAATCTCGCTAATAACTACGATTACATCAAGAACCTCGCAAGGCTTGAGACCCTTGAGATATCAGATGTTGTGGAAAAACCAAAGGGAGCAGCCGTCTCAGTTAAGACCGACATGGAGATATACATACCGCTCAGTGGCCTGTTCAACGTAAAGACAGAGCTTGAAAGGCTCGACAAGGAACTGAAAAAGACCAATGACTCGATCATGCAGACAAACAAGAAGCTCCGAAATGAGGACTTCATCTCCAACGCCCCCAAGGCCGTCGTCGAAAAGGAAAAGGAGCGCTACGATGAGCTTGTCTCCAAACTGGATAAGCTCACGGCCAACATCAAAAACATGAAGGAGCTGGAGGGCTGACAATGCCCATTTTCCCCAACAGTGTAGTGGATTTCATAAGGTCCGCCTTGACCGAAGACATAGGGCATGGCGATATCACGACGTCCCTGACCGTGGATGCCAAGGCCATAGCCGAGGCCAATGTCGTGGCCAAGGAGTCGTTAGTGGTTGCGGGGCTGCCGTTTTTTGCGTTGGTTTTTGAGTTGCTGGACCGGGCAGTAGGGCGGGCTGTGGATATACGCCTCCTGAGGGAGGATGGTGCAGCGTTGGCCAAGGGTGACAAGATAGCCAGGGTATCGGGCAATACGAGGTCGTTGCTGACGGGTGAGCGCGTTGCGTTGAACATCCTGCAGCGGTTGTCGGGGATTGCGACCCTGACGCGCAGGTTTGCCGATGAAGTCAGGGACCTGCCCGTGCAGGTAGTGGATACGCGCAAGACCACGCCAAACATGCGCTATATGGAGAAGTATGCCGTGCGCATAGGAGGTGGAGGCAACCACAGGTTTGGTCTGTACGACTGTGTGCTCATCAAGGACAATCACATCAAGGCTGCCGGGGGGATTACACGTGCGGTGGAGCGGGTCAGGCAGGCAGCGCCCTTTTTGATGAAGATTGAGGTTGAGGTGGGCAACATGGAGGAGCTTAGGGAGGCGTTGGATGCCGGCGTTGACGTCGTGATGCTCGACAACATGAGCATCGATGATATGGTCAAGGCCGTGGCCCTAGTCAACAAGAGGGTTATGGTGGAGGCCTCCGGCAACGTAACGCTCGGCAATATCCGTCAGATCGCCCAGACCGGCGTGGATATCATATCGTCCGGCTACCTCACGCACTCCGCCCAGGCCGCAGACATCAGCATGAAAATAATATAGCGGTAAATGCAAAAAAACAAAGAAAAAGGCAAAGAAAAAAGAAGGGGGCGGAAGTGTCCCGCCGCATCAAGAAGCGGAGCCGCCCCCTTCTTCTTTTTCCTGCATTTGTCTATATACTCCCATGCCTGTAAACTTCTTGTAGCGTTGTTGCAGTAGCACGTCCTTTGGGATTTCCTTGAGCGTTCTGAGCGTATCCACTATGTATGCCTTAACGATCCTTGCGGCCTCGTCCATATCCGTGTGTGCGCCGCCGAGGGGTTCATCGATTATGGCGTCGATGACGTTAAAGGCCAGGAGATCGGATGCCGTCAGCTTCAATGCCGAAGCGGCCCGTGAGAAGTCCTCCTGTGTGAGCTTGTCCGATTCCCAGAGGATGGCGGCACAGCCCTCCGGTGAGATCACGGAATAGACGGCGTGCTCAAGCATCACCAACCTGTCTGCCACACTCAGGGCAAGCGCCCCGCCGCTGCCGCCCTCGCCTATCACGATTGATATCACGGGCACGGACAGTAGTGAAAGCTCCAGGAGGTTTGTGGCAATGGCCTCGGCCTGTCCCCTCTCTTCTGCCCCGGGACCGGGGAATGCCCCGGGCGTGTCAATGAACGTCACAACGGGGATATCAAACCTTTCGGCCAGTTTCATTAACCTTAGCGCCTTTCTGTATCCCTCGGGATGGGGTTGGCCAAAGTTCCTGCTGATGCGCTCCTTTGTCCCGCGTCCCTTCTGATGCCCCACGATCAACACGGAGTGGCCGTCTATGGTACCAAGGCCGCCTATGATCGCCGGGTCGTCGGAAAACCTCCGGTCTCCATGCAGTTCCAGGAAATCATCCGTCAGACGCGTTATATAATCAAGCGTGTATGGACGTTCCGGATGCCGCGCCAACTGACACTTCTGCCACGGCGTCAGCGACTGAATCAGCTCCCGACGCCTCTTATTGAGCTGTTGTTGCAGCCCCTGCAGTTCGGAGTCAACCGCGCGGTCTTCACTACCCCGACGCTGCTCAATGACCTCCAACTGAAGCTCCAACTCCTCAAGCGGCCTCTCAAAATCCAGATAAGTTCGCATTATCGTTGCATTAAATCCTGCATCTTAGGCATTGCTAATTAAGCGTAATAGCGCCCTTGTACGTGATGCCCTCGATCTCGTTAAACAATCCCTGGTCATAACCTATCGAGTAAGAGGTCATGGCTATTACCTCTGCGCTATTCCAAGGAAGCCCCAGATGCACGGGTATATTCCAGGGGAACCTAATATATACCGGTATCTTGCCCTTGCTACGGTTAAGCATATCTATAAGAGGCCCAAAGTTATCCCTGTGGGTGCATGTGAGGTCTATTTCGATCTTTGAAAGACCATCCGTAAGGACTGTCGCAATGTCGGCCACCTCGCTGACGACCACCTTGGCACCCTTTTCAGACAGCTCGAGCTTGCCCTTTACTACGACAACGATGTCCTTCTTGAGCATCTCCTGCACCTTTGCAAGCATATCAGGATAGACTACACACTCAACCCAGCCGTCATCATCTTCCAGGGTCACAATGGCCATCGTGCGTTTGTCCTTTAACTGCTTCTTCTTAAACGACGCCACAATGCCGGCTACCTTGACCTCCGTACCATTTACGGAGTCCTCCAGGGCCGCGGTCTTTGTCAGGCGTAACTGCCGCAGGAAACCTTCGTACTTCCTCAGCGGATGACTGGTGATGTAAAAGCCCAGCGCCTGCTTTTCGTACATGAGCTTGTCGGCCTCTTCCCATTCATGGGTGCCATTGCCTCCGGGGTCGCCTGATACCTCTGCCGTATTGCCAAACAGCGACGGCAACACACCTTTGCCGGATAACAGCACGTCAAGTTCCTGCACGGCACCGGCCCTGCTCTTACAGAGGCTGTCAAAGGCCCCGGCCTTTATGAGGCTCTCTATTACCTTCTTGTTGACCTTGACGCGCCGGAAGAAATCCTCAAGACCCTGGAAAGGTCCATCCTGTCTGCACTGGATTATTGACTCTATGGCTCCGGCACCAACCCCCTTTACTGCCTCAAGACCAAACAGTATGGCCTTGCCCACTATCCTGAACCTGCTGCCGCTGTTGTTTATATCGGGGGGCAGTATGTCTATGGACATCTCCTGAGACTCCTTGATAAACTTGACAATCTTGTCCGTGGTGTCCTCGCAGGAGAGGTTGGCGGCCATGAATTCAACGGGATAGTGCGTCTTGAGGTAGGCCGTCTGATACGAAAGGTAGGCGTATGCCGCCGAGTGCGACTTGTTAAACCCGTACTTTGCAAACATGGCCATGAGATCAAATA
>JADGAE010000201.1 GCA_015232165.1 Nitrospirota bacterium | reverse complement strand
TGATGATATCCTTTAGTCTCATCCCATTTTCCTGCATACCTTTGATCTGGAGCAGCTTGTCTATGTGACTGTCGTTATAGAACCCTCCACGGCCCCTGCCTTCCGGTGGTTCGATTATACCAGAGCTGACGTAGTACCGGATGGTTCTCAGACTAAAACCTGTTATCTCAGATACTTCGCTGATAAGATACTTTTTATTTGACATGATTTATTATAACAGCATACTGTCATAATGTCAAGTATAATTTTTTTTGTGGATATGTTTCCAAGATATGACAAGATAAAACTTGTCATCCATATAAATATTTCTATGATGGAGTAGTCACATACTTGAAGTTAAGAATAATGGGGTCAAGGGGGTAGCTGACCCCTTGTGACCCCACCTTACCATGCCGATAACACTATTATTGCAGCAGGCGACCGTGCAGATGGCGATGTCGCTGTTTAGTTCATACACAAATGACCTCCGGCTGGGTGCATAAATTTTTGGTGGATAACAAGTGGTAATAAAAGTGCATATAAAGGGGTCAAGGGGGCCGGCCCCCTTGCAGGGGGTTCTGAAGGGGGCGCGGTAACGTCGCTGTGCGAGCGGAGCCGCCCCTTTCTTTCCCAAAGGCACCCACCACTTTCTTATGCGCCCCCTCCGGCTCCAAGGGCTTGCTAAACGCACGGTCTTCCATCCGGGTGACTCCAAGGAGGTCATTTTACGTCATCTGGCGGATTGTTACATTCATAGAGTTGCTCTGCCTGTGATTTTTTGATATAAATTGGGACTATTTCTTCAATACAACAGATATCTCCCGTTTTCAACCTCTCCAGGGCCAAAAGTCCAACGTTGATGGCTGAGACATAGGTCTGTGCCAGGATGGCGTTGTCTCTGAGGCGGGTGCGTATTATCTCCCCACAGGAGACGACTGCCCCCCCGGTAAACAGAATCTTTCCGGGGGCAAGACCCTCCAGTAGTTCTCTTATCTCATAGACTCCCACATCAACAAGTGTACACAGACGGTCGTCACGCCACTGAAAAACACTCGCATAGACCTCACCCTTTCCGGCATCAAGGATGGCACAAACGGGATAGGCACAGTAGCGATGGTTGTACGACAGAACCTCAAAGGTGGGCAGCGCCACAACAGGCTTGCCGGTTGCAAAGGCAAGCCCCTTTATCGTACTCAGACCAACCCTCAGCCCCGTAAACGACCCCGGACCCACTGCCATGGCAAAGGCCCCAACGTCGTTGATACTACACCCCGCGGACTCTAAAAGAAAGTCGATGGCGGGCATCAGGTGTTCCGAAAAGGTCCTTTTCCTGCCCCGCACGCTGATTATGATCTCACCCACAATACCAGCCTCCGAGTCAACAAGTGCCGCACCCCCCACATCGACCGACGTATCCAGCGATAGTATCCTCATTTCTTAATCCTGCATGTTGTCAAGTTATCGTAATTAAACGGGCGCATAAGAAACTCATGGGTCCTTGTGGAAAGAAAGGGGCGACTGCCGCTGTCACAGCGACGTTACCGCGCCCCTCCTCAGACCTCCACCTTCTCCTCTTTCCTTCCGTTAGGGTATGACCTTGTTTAGGGGATATTCGACGATACCGGTGGCTCCTATCTTTTTCAGCGACGGCACGAGTTGACGCACGAGACGCTCCTCGATAACCACCTCAAGGGCGAGCCAGTCCTTATCGGTCAACTCCGATATGGTTGGGGAGTGCAGCGCAGGCAATATTGACTTTAGCGAATTGAGGTTTTCCTTGGGGATGTTCATCTTCAGACCGACCCGTTCCTCGGCGGCCAAGGCCCCCTTAAGGAGCATCACCATGTTTTGTATCTTCTCCTTTTTCCAGGCATCCTGCCAGGCATTTTTGTTTGCAATAAAGCGTGTGGTTGACACGAGGATCGTCTCTACTATGCGCAGGTTGTTTGCCCGCAGCGAGGAACCCGTCTCGGTAAGCTCCACAATGGCGTCGGCCAGTTGAGGGGGCTTGACCTCCGTTGCCCCCCAGGAGAAATCAACCTCGGCCTCTATGCCGTTGTCTCTGAGATAGCGCTTGGTAAAACCTACCAACTCCGTGGCAATGCGTTTGCCCTGAAGGTCCTTCACTGTCTTGATCGGTGAATCGTTTGGCACCGCCACCACCCACCTCACCGGACGCAACCCCTCCTTGGCATAGTTGAGATCGGTGACCACCTCGACGTCGGAGTTGTTTTCAAGTATCCAGTCGTAACCGGTCAGGCCGCAATCAAGCACGCCGATCTCCACATAGCGCGCCATCTCCTGCGCCCTTATCAGCATCCCGTTAATCTCCGGATCGTCTATCGAGGGATAGTAAGAACGCGAGGAAACAGATATCTGATAACCGGCCTTGCGAAAGAGCTTAAACGTTGACTCCTGGAGACTGCCCTTGGGAAGCCCCAACTTGAGCGTATTTGTCCTTTCCATGTCTTTTTTTCCTTTATCGTTATAAATTGAAGTATCTTAGTCCTTCCTGGGAAGGGTAATCCTGTATGTCGTACCTGCGCTGTTATCAACCGCAATTGTACCATCCTTATGCATCGTCAAATCGTGTACGAGCTTCAGACCAAAGGATGAGCTGTTGCGGAGTCGTATATCTTCGGGGAGGCCTTTACCGTTGTCGCTTATGGTTAAAACGTAATTGTTATCACCATCCAGATGAAAGTCTATCGCAATAACACCCGTGGCATCCCGGACAAAGGCGTGCTTTATGGCGTTGGTCACCAGTTCGCTTATGATCAATCCACAGGGGATAGCCGTGTCTATGCCCAACAGGAGATTATCTACGTTTGTCTCTATGCTGACGGCCTCGCTGTTGACCCCATACGAATAGACCAGGTCGCTCGCTAATATCTTTATGTACTGGGCAAAATTCACGCTTGCCAGGTCATTGGATTGATACAACAGCTCGTGCACAAGCGCCATTGATCTCACACGGTCCCGGCTCTCCTTCAAATGTGTTGACACACACTCGTCCTTGACGTACTTACCCTGCAGGAACAACAAGCTGGAGATGATTTGCAGATTATTCTTGACCCTGTGGTGTATCTCTGCCACAAGCAGTTCCTTTTCCTGGGCCAGTGCGCTCAATGTCCGCGACCTCTGACGACTCTCACGCAACCTCAACCTGTCCCTGTATGAGCGCAGAGAGGCCGCTACGGTAGTAAACAACCTCTTGCCAGTCAACTCCTCACACATCCGGTAGTCATGTATATCGTAGCGGATAAAGGCACCCTCCTCCGGCAGACATCCTGACTGCCCCGCACAAAGTACGATCCGCACGTCATGGTTCTTCAAGTCCTCCCTGATGTGTCTGACCACGCACAGGCCGTCTGATCCCTCCTCCTGCAGAGCCACATCCAACAGGACCAAGGCTACGTCGGGGTGTTCTTCCATCATACGTTTACCCTCCTGCACGGAGCGGGCGCTGATAAAGTTAATCTCCCTGTCGTAAAAGCTATACCTGCCCAACTCCTGTTTCACTACTCTGTGGATATCCTCATTGCTGCCGGCAATCACTACCTTCCAGTCATCTGAAACGCTCAATATTACGTGTACGGCTCCCGTAAAAAGATTATCGCCTAATATATCAAAAACAACGCAATTTAGTAAAGGATAAATTCACCGTGGGTGCATAAATTTTTGGTGGACAACAAATGGTAATAAAAATGCGTATATCTGAAAAGGGCGCGGTAACGTCGCTGTGCGAGCGGAGGGGGTGGGGCACCCCGGCCACAAA
>JADGAE010000200.1 GCA_015232165.1 Nitrospirota bacterium | reverse complement strand
CATTATTTCACGCTCAATTATCATGCCTGAAAAAACCTGTGTCATTTCAGCATATATCTAAAGGAGGGCCTGTTAGGATTGTCACACGTTATATTTCAGAGCGCCGTGTTACTGATACTATCAAACGTCTTTATGACGTTTGCCTGGTATGGCCACCTAAAGCACCTGCATAGCAAACCGTGGTATATTGCGGCCTTGATAAGCTGGGGCATTGCCCTGTTTGAGTATCTGATCCAGGTGCCCGCAAACCGGATCGGATTTGATGTAATGACCCTGCCACGCCTGAAGATTATGCAGGAGGTCATTACGTTAAGCGTGTTTGTGCCCTTTGCCGTGTTTTACATGGGGCAGCCCGTGAAGTTGGACTATCTGTGGGCTGCGTTGTGTCTGTTGGGGGCGGTGTATTTTGTCTTCCGCGCATAAAAGCAAAAAAAAAGGGGCGGCTTGTGGTGGTGGCGGCTTGCCCTTCGCTGCCCCCTTGACCCCTTCTTTTTCTGCCTTTATTCATAGACCGATTACGGCTCTGGCGCTCATAATAGTCGTTGCCGTCCTGGCGTATTCCAACACATTGCATGGACCGTTTGTCTTTGACGACACCCACAACATAGTTGAAAATCAGATGGTCAAAGACCTGCGCTACTTCACGGACCCCCACGCCGTTGACAACAGCACCGCAGATAAGGTGATGAAGGACTCCGTTAAGTCCAGGCTGTTTGGCTTTCTCTCGCTTGCCTTGAACTACGGACTTGGGGGGCTTGACGTAAGAGGCTATCATGTCTTCAACATAACGGTCCACGTCGTCAATGGCCTGCTTGTATACCGTCTGATACTCCTGACACTCACCGCCCCCTGTCTCGTGACTGGCACTGAAGGCAACGGCCCCGCAACACGGCGTGACTCCATAGCGCTGTTGTGTGCGCTTGTCTTTGTGGCGCATCCGGTGCAGACGGCGGCGGTCACATACGTCATCCAGAGGTTTGCGTCACAGGCAACTCTGTTTTATCTACTCTCGTTGGTGTTGTATATAAGGTCGAGGCTTACAAAATCAACACTCACACGGTATGCGACATACCCGTTGTCGATCCTGTCGGCGCTAATAGCAATGAAGACAAAGGAAATCACCTTCACCCTGCCCGTAATCATAGCGCTGTATGAGTTCTTTTTCTTGAGTGGCAAGTTGCGAACAAGGCTTGTCTATCTTGTCCCCGTTGCCCTTACCATGCTGGTTGTACCGATGGCACACGTTGGAGAGGTTGACTCGGTGTCGGGGCTATCCAGGCTCGACGAGGGCATGAGGGTGACAGGCTACAAGGGCATACCGAGGTGGCAATATCTGATCACACAGTTGAGGGTGATCGTGACCTACATACGCCTGCTGCTGTTACCGGTGAATCAGAACATAGACTACGATTATCCCGTCTACAACACGCTCTTTGCA
The DNA here is from genome assembly GCA_015232165.1 of Nitrospirota bacterium. Classification (GTDB taxonomy): domain Bacteria; phylum Nitrospirota; class Thermodesulfovibrionia; order Thermodesulfovibrionales; family Magnetobacteriaceae; genus Magnetobacterium. The sequence goes on along the minus strand of JADGAE010000200.1, from coordinate 2,322 downwards.
CCGGAGGTCATGGCGTCTTTCTTGTTTCTGCTGACCGTCTTTGCCGCGGGTATATATTTGTACCGTCTTTCGCTCGGATATGAGACCGAACACGGCCTTCGGTTGAGATTGATGTCGTTTGGGGTAATCTGGTTCTTTGTAACGCTGTCAGTGGAGTCAAGCATCATCCCCATAATGGATGTCATCTTTGAGCACAGATTATATCTGCCCTCAGTTGGCTTTATTGTTGCCCTGACAACGGGCTGTGTGATCGCAAGGGACGGGTTTTTCGGCAAGACACGGGGCGTTGAGGCAACGCTTGCGGCATTCGCGATTGTGACGTTGCTGTCTGTGGCAACCTACAAGAGGAACTACGTATGGCAGGACGAAGTACGGCTATGGGAAGACACCGCACAAAAAAGCCCCAACAAGGTTCGTCCACACAACAGTCTTGGAAGCGTTTACATGAGGATGGGCAGGTTTGATGACGCCATCAGAGAGTACCAAATCGCACTGGCCATCAATCCCGGCTACGCCGAAACGTATTTTAACATCGGCAGTGTCTATGCCGCAACAGGGAGGTTGGAGGAGGCCGTCAGGGCATACAAGGCCGCTGTCGAATCAGACGCCCGTTATGTTGATGCCTATAACAACCTTGGTGTTGTCTATGACCGGCAGGGGCGTCTTGAGGATGCCATAGCGCAGTATGCCATTGCCCTGAGGCTTGCCCCCAACTCCGCCGAGGTGCACAACAATGTCGGTAAGGCATACGAAGGCCAGGGTCGTTATGAGGAGGCCGTCTATGAGTTTAAGGCTGCCCTGCGACTTAGGCCCGACTATCCGATGGCACACAACAATCTTGGCAATGTCTATTTCAAGCAGGGGCGTTTCAACGAGGCCGCCTCCGAGTATGTGGCTGCCCTTGAGCTTGACCCCGGCTTTTCCCTGGCACGACAAAATCTTGAGTTGCTGCAACAACAGAAGTAGAGAAAGTCTACTTTGGTATTTAGCGCGACAAGGTTGACGCAAAAACAACCGGGAGTATTAGACAAAAATCCTTTACATATCATGTGGTTATATGTTATAAGTAGACAAGCAACAGGAAACAATATGAAAAAACAAGACATAACATTGTTACGGTAATGCGGCAACTAAAGCTGCGCCAACGGATATTTTTAGGCATGATGTCGCCAATTTTCATGGCCTTTGCCATTATCTTTGTCGAACTGCATGGTCTGAACGATATATATCACAAGGTGCTGATTATAGAGGAGGTAGACGACATATACCTCACATTTCTTATGGCTCGCAGATATGAGAAAAACATCCTGTTGTTTGAGAAAGAACATGAGCACGTAGCGCTGTTTACCGAGAGCATGAAGCAGCTTAGAACCGGCATCGACCATATAAACTACGACTACATCGTTAAAGACAAAAGGCGCACCTTTTTAACCTTAAAGAATACCGTTGCACTCTACGATGACGTAATGCACACACTGATCTATAGCAAGGACAATAAGACGTATGAGGAGACGCTCACAAAGATGCGCAACTACGCCCGAGAGATACAAAAGACCCTGGTTGACATCACCAAGGCAGAGAGAAATGAAATAAACGGCAAGATATCAAGGGCGAAGCTGTCTTTTGCCCTATCCTTTGTCTTTATTGTGATTGGCGTGGTTATAGTAAGTTATCTGCTGGCAAGGGGGATTATCAATACATTCAAGAGGATAGAAAAAGCCCTTGACGACATAACCAGGGACGACAACTCCGACCACTACCTTGATATCGATGGTCCGCAGGAGATACGCTCGTTCATATCGGCCTACAATCGCACGGTTGCGGATTTAACAACCGTGCGTTCCGCCTATACCAATACCATCAGGAAGCTCGAGGATGCCAATAACGAACTGATGCAAAAGCAGGACGAGATCATAGAAAAACGAAACATGGCGGCCATGCGACTGCTTTCATCCGAGATCGCACACGAAATAAACAACCCCCTCTCCTCCGTTATTTCAATGCTCTATGTGTTCTATGAGGAAATGCCGGAGTCGGATACCAATCGGGAACTCGTACAGTTGATGATAAAGGACACCAATCGCTGCCAGATGTTGATCCGGGCGCTGGCCGACTTTGCAAAGCAGCAACCGCTGAAGCTCAAGGAAGTCAACCCCTCCAACCTTGTTACGGAGGCCGTGGAGGCGGTCAGGAGAAAGTTGGGTGACAACATGCCTTACCTCACAACCTATATCGAACAGCTCCCCCCGACAATTGTCGTTGACCCCGTGTTAATGAGTCAGGTCTTTGTCAACATTATCAACAATGCCTGTCAGTTTACGC
>JADGAE010000199.1 GCA_015232165.1 Nitrospirota bacterium | reverse complement strand
GGGGGCGGAGGGGGTGAGGCACCCCGGCCACAAAACGCCCCTTTCTTTCCCAAAGGCACCAACCATTTTTTTATGCACCCCTGTTGACATGGGGTAGACATTTGATTGCAGAATTATGTTATAATGCCTCGTAGGAATGAGAAAGTAGTATGGTTTTGATTAAATACGGTTTTTGTATAACAAGCAAATAAAAATCCCGAGGGATTTGATTTGAAAGGAGGCTTATTATAATGCCAGAAGGTAACAACATCTCATATGACAAGGTTCCAACGGGTATAAACATCCTGGTTGTGGAAGACGAAATCGTTATAGCCAGGGACATTGAGTCCAAGCTCAAAAAGATAGGTTATAACGTCCCTGCTATTGCGGCTTCCGGAGAGGAGGCCATTAAGCTGGCAGGTGAGGTCCAACCGACACTGATACTTATGGATATCATGTTGGAAGGTAAGATGGACGGCGTGGAAGCGGCCGGCCAAATAGACAAACTCTACGGTATCCCTATAATATATCTCACGGCCCACTCCGACCTTGACACCCTGCACAGGGCAAAGATAACCGAACCGTTTGGCTATATCCTCAAACCGTTTTCACAACGCGACTTGCTGGTGACCATCGGTATGGCCCTGTACAAGCACAGAATGGAGGCCAAACAAAAGATTGTAAACACCGTCTTGAGGGTCTTTCTCGAGCCGGTAGACCTCAACGCCAAGCTGGAAAAGACCCTGAGGTTACTGGTCTCTATTCCGCGACTTTTCTTACAGACCAAGGGTACTATCTACCTGGTTGATGATAACAGGCCGGACATGTTGGTGGCAAAGGCGGCGTTAGGCTCGCCGGTGTGTCAGACGGTATCCTTTGGGCAGTGTCTCTGCGGACATGCCGCCTCAGACGATACCATAGTGTTTGCCGACAGGATCGACAAGCGTCACGAACTCCACCAGGACGGTATGCCGCATGGACACTACTGCGTCCCGATCAAGGCAAATAACAGGGTCGTCGGCGTCATAAACACATACGTCATGGAAGGCTACAAGAGGGATGTCTCCGACGAGGTCGTCCTGCGCACGGTTAGTGATATTATCGCAAATTACCTCCTCGCTTCGGGAACGGTCAAGTAAAGGGGCATTGCTAATTCCCCCCTCCTACCCTAGCCCCTACCATAAAGGGAGGGGGGTTACTTAATAACCCACGGAGTACCAACCTGGCCTGTTATGACTGAGCCGGCTATTGCGGTGTTGCTTATCAGCCACACGGCTACGGTACCTGTGGCGGAGTCTTGCCAGAGGATATCCAGGGAGCCGTCGCCGTTGTAGTCGCCAATGCCCTTGAACTGCCAGGGACTACCGGCAATACCAATACCGGCGGCACTATTGATGCCATTGTCCAGTAGCCAGACTGCCACCTGACCGGTTGTGGTATTTTGCCAGAGGATGTCGGCCTTGCCGTCACCGTTGAAGTCGGCAACGCCCAGGGGTTGCCACGACGGGGTACTCACCCCCACGGACTGCACACCGGAGAGCCTCTTGCCATCCAGCAACCAGACCGCCACCTCACCGGTAGCGCTGTTGTACCAGAAGACCTCATCCTTGCCGCTGCCGTCATAGTCGCCAACACCAAAAATCCGCCATTGTGGGTCTGCTCCCCCGGGGGAACCGCCGGATACCAACGTCGGACCGTTGTTGATCAACCATACACCCACCTGACTGGTGCCTGTGTGCTGCCATAGGATGTCGTTGTTGCCATCACCGTTGAAGTCGCCCACATATCGTATCTTCCATGCCGGGTCAGTGACATTACCCGATGAGAAGGTGTTGGATATGGTCTTGTTTGCGCTGATCTGCCAGATAGCGACCTCTCCGGTGTCCGTGTTTTGCCAGAGGATGTCGCTGTTGCCGTCGCCATTGAAATCGCCCTTGGCCTGTATCTGCCACTTGGCGTCAACCGTTGCAAGGGGGGGGGTGCTTGAGATAGCCGCATTGTTGATAAGCCATAGGGCCGTCTGACCCGTGACGGCATTGTGCCAGAGGATGTCGCTGCTGCCATCGGAGTTAAAATCGTCCCTGGTGGTTGCTCCTTTTGCCTGGCCGGAGTTGATGTCTACCATGAGCGAAGACTCATCTACGGCCTCAAAGTCCGAGCCATGTACCTTGCTGAATTCACCCACGAGTGTGTCGTTGTTCCAGCGTTCGTCCGGTACGCCGGAGAGGTACCACGAGGAACCGTTATCGGCGATGATCATGCCGTATTTCTTCAGTGCGGTCAGGATGACCTTGGTGTCGTGTGAAAACCCTGATGTGTCAAAAGATGCCTTCAGACGGAAACGTTGTCCCATGGGTGGATAGTTGGTGGAGGTCTGAGAGGATGCCTTGTGTCTGGCCGGCCACAGGTAGGTGTTGCGTGTCTGTGGGACGGTAAATCGTATGGCGTGATTGATCTCCCCGGAGGCAACCTCGTCGTATCGCACCAGTCCGGGCAGTATCGGCAGACCTGCCGCATCGGCAGATGTCCACGTCTGAGGTCTGAGGGCATTGGACCTCAGATCAAAGACGGCCCCCGAACCGGCCGTCCAACTGCCGTCAGTCTGGGGATATGCGTAGTACAGCTCGTACAGCGTGCAGTTGTCCTTGTCAACGATGAGGATGTGGCGGTCACCCGATGATTGCTCTCCACCCTCGATCAAGGGATTGGCCGGGATGGGATAAGGGCCAGGGTCACTCTCGTCGGCGTAATCGAAGCTAACGTTGACCTTTGTCTGCGCGCCGTCAACGACGTTATATGGGATACCGATAGGGCGTCCTTCCCACGTGCCGCTGCCAAAGTCGGGATGTACCCCCCTGCTTGCGCCTATGGTTGTGACGTAGGTTGAGGAATTGGCGTCAAGGGGCAGCTTGTCCACGGGCGTGTTCCAGATGTTGTTGCCGGGAAACATCCCGCATCCCTCCAACGTCGGCATTGCCAACACCGGCGAGGACGACAAAACCACTAAAGCCAAAGACAGGCACAAAACAAAGAGAAGAAAGGGGCGGCTCCGCCCCCCTTCAGAACCCCCTGCAAGGGGGCTGGCCCCCTTGACCCCATTATGCTCAGGCCGATTGATGTAGAAACAATCCTTTTTCATTTTACTACTCCTTTTAATAAATATTACCTCTGTTATCTGCTTTATAGAAAACCACCAGACCTTCGCTTTCTCTTAATTCATATAGAACCCTGTTTTTGCCTATTCTTAATCGGTAACGATTCTTTTTGCCTTGAATTGGCTTTATGTCTAAAACCTTACAGTATGGTTCTTGAGCAATTCTTTCAAACATATATGCCGCCTTTTCTCTGAATTTAGCATCCTTCGTTTTTAAGAATTTCAGCACATTTTTCGAAAAATGTACGTTATACACTCAACAGTTCTTTTTTTAATTGATCCAATGAGATAGTTTCATCGTTTTCTAATTCCCTCATTGCGATCTCATAAGCCTCCTCATCTTCCTGATCCATTAAGATGTCATCTATTATTTCTACTTTATCCTTCGGGATTTGATTTAAAAACCACATTAAATTATCATAAATCCCTTCATCAATATCCAATACTAGTCTTTTCATGTATGCCACCTCCTATGCCTTGAGGATATATCCGGTTTACTTTTGTCTGAAGCATCTTCAGCCGTTTTAATCCCCCACTTAAAACCACATGCCATCTGACTTTACAATATCGTTATCAACGCAAACACACAAGTTATTAACAATTGTTAGTAATTTGTTAATAGTGTTTACATCTTTTTCACCTTAAATACGG
>JADGAE010000198.1 GCA_015232165.1 Nitrospirota bacterium | reverse complement strand
TCCAGAGATACAAGGAACTACAGGACATCATCGCCATCCTCGGAATGGAGGAGCTCTCGGAAAACGACAAGGTCGTCGTGGCACGGGCAAGAAGGCTCCAGAGATTCCTGAGTCAACCCTTCCACGTAGCCGAGACATTTACCGGATCACCGGGGAAGTACGTCAAGCTCGATGACACCATCAAAGGCTTTGACGCCATAGTAAGCGGACGCTACGACGACGTCCCCGAACAGGCGTTTTACATGGTAGGCCCCATAGAAGAGGTTGAGGAAAAGGCCAAGAAATACGGCTGGTCAAAGCAGGTATAATGAAAGAGACACTGACCTTGGAGATCGTAACACCCGTTGGATTTTCCTTTACTGAGGAGGTGGACGAGGTCGTAGCCCCCGGCACGGAAGGGCAGTTTGGAGTACTACCGGGGCATACGAGTCTTTTGACCACCCTGGAGCCTGGCACGCTCTTGTACAAAAAGGGCGCCACCCTGGGGCGGGTAAGCGTCAAGAGCGCCTATGTCCAGGTCACGTCTAATCACGTGCTTGTACTGGCCGACAGCGCGGAGTTGGAAAATACCGCCTCGGACGAAAAGCACTGAGGGCCTTCAAAAAATTAAGAAGGGGGCGGCTCTGCCCGCACGGCGGGTGTGCCGCACCCCCTCTTCATATCCCCCCTGAGTCCCCTTGACGCGCCGTAAAAATACCACGCATGTTGTATTTAACCCAATCGAAAAGTGCTATATTAGCCGTTACTGATAGGCATGTTGTTTTATAGACCGAGGGTGGTTATAGCGGGGTTACGTGGGGGGGGTGGTAAGACCACTCTGTCGCTGGGACTCCTAAGGCTGTGGAGGCAAGCCGGTTTGAACGCCGTTGCCTTTAAGAAAGGCCCCGATTATATTGATGCCGGCTGGTTGGCTGCCGCATCCGGAAACCCTTGTTACAATCTCGACTCATTTATAATCTCTGAGGAAAAGCTGCTGCAATCCTTTGTGACGCACTCCTACAAGACCGATGTCGCACTGGTAGAGGGCAACAGGGGGTTGTTTGACGGCGTGGATGCCTATGGCACGTTTAGCACGGCGGCCCTGGCAAAATCAACGAAATCTCCGGTTGTCCTTGTGGTTGACTGCATCAAGACGACCACCACAATCGGGGTCATAATCAAGGGTATCAGCGAGTTTGACGCAGACCTGTCTCTGGCGGGTGTTGTCTTAAACTACGTTGCCAACGACAGGCACAAAAACGTGATCCGGCAGGCCATAGAGCATCACTGTGACGTCCGGGTGCTTGGCACCATTGCCAAACGTGCCGAGGCGGTAGTCCCCGAACGACACATGGGTTTGGTGGCACAACAGGAGCATGGACAGGTCGATGCCGCCCTCGATGGTATTGCGGCAATGTTGAGAGACAGCATTGACATCGACGCCATAAACGATATCACCCGACAAGTCCCTGACATTGACTGCGACATCCCAAATATACAGATATCTGATAATAATATAACCACCAACACAGACGCAGCGGATCGCATCCGTGTTGGTGTAATCAGAGACAGTGCCTTTCAGTTCTATTATCCCGAGAACCTTGAGGAGTTAGTCCGCCTGGGGGCCGACATAATCGAGATCAGTGCAATTGAGCAGCCCCGTCTACCCGATATTGATGCCCTCTACATTGGGGGTGGCTTTCCTGAGACAAATGCCATACTGCTGGCTGACAATACCGGCTTCAGGGAGCATCTCAGGGAGCTGATCGAGGCCGACCTGCCGGTGTATGCCGAGTGTGGTGGCCTTATGTTTCTGGGCAGGAGCATAACCTACAATGACAAGACTTATCCAATGACCGGAATCTTCCCTATGGATTTTGTGATGGACCCCACACCGGCGGCACACGGTTACACAGTGGTGGAGGTGGTGGAGGAAACCCTCTACTTCCCCAAGGGTACGGTACTAAAGGGGCATGAATTTCACTATTCCAGGGTAGCAAGGACGGGGCATTTTGCAACGGCCTTTAAGATGAGGCGCGGCAAGGGGATCGTTGACGGTCTCGATGGTGCAAGATATGATGGCGCTATATACAAGAACGTCCTGGCCTGCTACACCCACCTGCACGCCCTCGGCACAGATGAGTGGGCAAAAGGAGTCATTATGGCAGCCCGGAAGAAGAGAAGAGAGAATGGGAGGCTTTGCCTCCCCTCAGACCTAATGCTGTTGACTTAAGGAAGCACAAGGGATTGTCTGAACCATGATTGCACAGATTAAAGGATTTACAGGAAAAAAAAGCACGAAGCTTTCTTAACATAATCCTGATAATCCCTTAATCCTTCAAATCGTGGTTCAGACATCTTTATGCTTAACTCACCTTACGCACAGTGTATAAAGAGGGGGCGGCTCCGCCCCCCCTCAAACCCCCCTGCAAGGGGACCAGTCCCCTTGACCCCATTATACCTTGTTCAAGTGTATGTTCCAATGCGTAACATGAGTGCTTAAGTCAACAGCATTACCCCTCAGAACCCTCCACAAGGGTCACGGCCCCCTTGACGCGCCGTAAAGGGCGGAGTGCTTGACCCGGCATGGTAGGGTACCCCAACCACAAAAAGTCCCTCATTTTTTCCATCTTTCTTCCAACGTATACAGATGACATGCGACCAGCCTGCCTTGTTGAGGCTCCAGCGTGGGTGATATACTGCTACATGGCTCGAAACGCCGCGGACAACGTTGATAAAATGTACAGCCTGATGACGATACTCCCTCTGCTATGACGTTGTCTCGATGAAATCCATCCTTTGGGTTGATTTTCGGGACGGAGTCTATTAGCGCCTGCGTGTATGGATGAAGAGGGCGCGTAAAGACTTCCTCCGTCGCCCCCTGCTCCACGATCCTGCCAAGATACATGACCCCGGTGTCGTCACTGAAATACTGCACGACGTGCAAGTCGTGACTTATAAACAGATACGACAACCCTATCCGTTGCTTTAGCTCAAGCAGGAGGTTCAATATTTGCGCCTGTATGGAGACGTCCAGGGAGGAAAGCGGTTCATCGGCAACAACCAGCTCCGGCGACAGAGTTAGCGCCCTGGCAATGCATATACGCTGTCTCTGTCCGCCGCTGAACTCATGCGGGTAACGATTCATCACATCAGGTGTCAGACCAACCGTGTGCAAGAGGTCGGCCACCTTTTCCCTGTATTGCGATTTGGGTACGATCCTGTGGATGTGTAGTGGCTCGGACAGGGTGGCAAAGATCGACATCCGCGGATTTAACGATGCAAACGGGTCCTGAAAGATTATCTGCACCGAACGCCTGTAGGCCGTAAGCGCCTCCGCCCTTAAGCTAAAGATGTCAACCCCCTTGAACACGACTTTACCGGCATCAGGCTCGGTCAACCGGACAATCATCCGGGCCACGGTGGACTTTCCACAGCCGCTCTCCCCAACAAGGGCAAAGACGTTGTTGACGCCAACACTGAACCCTACGCCGTCTACAGCCTTGACCACCGCCCTCTTCTTAAACAGCCCCAATGTGCTGGTGTAGTGCTTTGCAAGCCCGCTGACCTCCAGCAGCTTCATAATATGCACCTGACAAGGTGCCCGGGGGCAAGCTCCCTCAAGGCCGGTTCGTCCTCCCTACACTGCCTTGCCACATGCGCACACCGGTCTGAGAACTTACATCCGTCAGGGAGGTTGTCCGGTCTGGGGACAAAGCCGGGGATCGGTTGTAGGGCCATGCCGCGCCCACGGGGGAGTGAATTTATAAGGCCCCTCGTGTATGGGTGCAGTGGGGTCTTAAACAACTCCTGCGTGGATGACAGCTCCATGACACGCCCGGCATACATGACCATCACCCTG
>JADGAE010000197.1 GCA_015232165.1 Nitrospirota bacterium | reverse complement strand
CAAGGGGGCCAGCCCCCTTGACCCCATTTTACCATGCTTTTTTAAGAGGATACACATAAACCTTTATTAAGGAGGTAGCAATGACAGAGGAACAGATCGTAGAGAGGTTGAGGTCAGATAACGAGCATTTCAGGAGGTTGTTTGAAGAACACAGGGTCTTGGACCTGCAGATAGATGAGATGGACAAGAAGTTGTATCTGACCACCGAAGAGGACTTTCGCAGGAAAGAGATTCAGAAGGAGAAGCTGTTCAAAAAAGACAAAATTGCAGAGATGATAAGGCAGTACAAGAAGGTGTCGAACTATTCGATGGCCGCCGGGGTGTCGTCCGAGGGATAAAAATCCCCGCCCCTGTCCCCCTCTCCTAAAGGGAGTGGGAGATGATGTTAATAAAACCAGGAGGTTATAGACTTTGCGCAGTGACAAGGTAAAAAAGGGCATAGAGCGAGTGCCTCACCGGACGCTTCTCTATGCAACGGGGATACCACCCTCGGAGATGGATAAGCCTTTTGTAGGGGTAGCGACGAGCTTTACGGACATCATCCCCGGGCATATCGGGATGCGGGAGCTGGAGCGGTTTATTGAAAAGGGTGTGCATACCGGCGGAGGTTATCCGTTTTTCTTTGGCATACCGGGGATATGTGACGGCATAGCCATGGGCCACAGCGGGATGTACTATTCGCTGCCGTCGCGTGACCTGATAGCCGACATGATAGAATCAATATCGAATGCCCACCAGTTTGATGCCCTGGTGTTGCTGACCAACTGTGACAAGATAACCCCCGGGATGTTGATGGCCGCAGCACGGGTCAATGTCCCCTCGATAGTGGTTACCGCCGGGCCGATGCACTCCGGGCGTATAAGTAATAAGCGTCTGTCGCTGGTTAATGATACATTTGAGGCCGTGGGCAGGTACCAGAAGGGATTAATCGGTGACAGCGAGCTCCAGGCCCTTGAGATGTGTGCATGTCCCGGGGTGGGTTCGTGTCAGGGGATGTACACGGCCAACACGATGGCCTGTGTGACGGAATCACTGGGTATGAGTCTGCCATTTTGTGCAACCGCCCTGGCGGTCTCCTCTGAAAAGAAGCGCATAGCCTTTGAGAGTGGTCGCAGGGTTGTTGACCTGGTCAGAGACAACATAACACCGCGTGACATAATGACTCGTCAGGCCTTTGAAAACGCCATGCGCGTAGACACGGCCCTTGGCGGTTCCACCAACACGGTGTTGCACATCCCGGCCATTGCCCACGACGCCGGTGTGCCGTTGCCTATAGCGGTGTTTGACGAACTCAGCAAGACAACGCCACACATTGCCGACATGCTCCCCGGTGGAGAGCACTACCTCGAGGACCTTCATTATGCCGGCGGTATTCCGGCGGTGATGAAGCGGCTTGCATCGTTGCTCCACGACATGCCAACCGTCTCCGGCAGGAGTATTCGCACGATAGTGGAGACGGCGGTCATCGTCAACGACGAGGTGATCCGTCCGCTGGATAAGGTACATCATGCCGAGGGTGGGATAGCCATACTCAGTGGGACGCTGGCCCCCGGTGGTGCCGTGGTCAAGCAGTCTGCCGTGGCGGAGAAGATGATGTGCTTTGAGGGCACGGCCAAGGTGTTTAACTCCGAGGAAGAGGCGATGGCGGCCATCATGGCCGGCAGGATAGTTACCGCAGACGTGGTGGTAATCCGCTACGAGGGCCCCAAGGGCGGCCCGGGGATGCGGGAGATGTTGTCGTGCACGGCTGCGATTGCCGGCATGGGGTTGAGCGATTCGGTAGCCCTTGTCACGGATGGCAGGTTCTCCGGGGGCACGCGCGGCCCCTGTGTGGGGCACATATCGCCCGAGGCAATGGAGGGTGGCGTCATTGCCATCGTGCAAGACGGCGACAGGATAAGGATCGACATCCCGCAAAGGAAGCTCGACCTGCTCGTCAGTCAGGATGAGATTGACAAGAGATTTAAGGATTGGCAGCCCCAACCCCCTAAGATAACTACCGGGTATCTCAGCAGATATGCCAAGATGGTTACCTCGGCAGCTACAGGCGCCATCATGAAGACATAGAGGCAAGAAGAAGAAAAGAGAAAAAGGGAGAAGGACTCTGTCCATTTGAGCCCGGGGCGGCTCGCCCCTTCTCCCTCAGATAACGTGTCCTGTCTCCGGCGGTGAATTTTGCGGCCAGGATGCTCAATATGCCTCCTTAAGCCCTTTTATGGCGATGTTACCACCATTAACTGTATATCCATTACGTTGGTCTGCGTTGGACCGGTTACAAACAGGTCTCCAAGATGTTTGAAGAAGTTGTAGGAGTCGTTGTTGTTGAGGTACTTTATGGGGTCCAGTCCCATCTTTCTTGCTCTTATGGTGGTATAGCCGTTGACGATGGCCCCGGCGGCATCATCAACGCAGTCAGTGCCATCGGTCCCGGCCGATAGTAACGTTACACCATCAAGTCCCTCGATCTCTATTGCAAAGGCCAGGGCAAGTTCCATGTTTCTGCCGCCAATGCCGCTGCCCTTGACGGTGACCGTGGTCTCACCGCCGCTGATAAGGCACATGTCCCTGGTAGAGTGCCGTGGTTGTCTGAGCTGTGAGGCCAGCCACTTAGCCGCAGTACGTGCCTCACCGGTAAGTGAGTCGGTCAGGATGCGTGCGTTAATACCCATGAGGGCAGCCCTTGACCGTGCAGCGTTGAGTGCCCTGGGGCTGTTGGCAATGATGATGTTTTCAACGCCCTTGAGGATTGCATCGCCGTCCTTGGGCGTTTCCTGGTGCAGACCCGCTTGACCCTCCAGCAGATGGTTCACCACGGATGATGGCAGTTGGTGTGTGAGGTCGTATCTCGTTATCACGTCAAGGGCGTCTGCAAACGTGGTTGTATCCACGGTGGTTGGGCCGGAGGCGATAACGTCCAGCGGGTCGCCAACGCAGTCGGAGATGATAAACGACACGACCCTGGCAGGGTGAGCCATCCTCGCAAACTGCCCGCCCTTAACCAGTGACAGGTGCTTTCGCACGGCGTTAAGTTCCGCTATATTGGCTCCGGCCCTCAGGAGCAGGTCTGTAGTCGTCTGCTTGTCCCTCAGACTTACCCCCCCCGCGGGACATACAAAGAGCGCCGACCCCCCGCCTGAGATCAGACACAACAACAAAGTCTGTTCATCCAACCCACGAGCAAGGCTCAATAGTTGTCTTGTTGCCTCCTGACCTCTTTCATCTGGTTTGGGATGGGCTGCCTCAACGACCTTTATCTTTTGAAGGGGACGGACGTCAGCGTGACAATATTTTGTGATCGCCACCCCGCCTTTAAGGATGTCAGGGAGTGTCTCTTCTATGACCCTGGCCATCCCGTATGCCGACTTGCCAATGGCCGCCACGTACAATTTCCTGAAACCTCCATCCCTGAATATGCAACGCAGGTAGTCAACGTGCCCAAGCACCGTCCCGTAGGGGGAAACCGCCTCTACCGCAGCAGCATACAACGTCCTCAAAAGATTGGGTGTGTCCTGCTCCACGTTAGTGACGCCTCCGCTGCCCGGCACAACGTTGTTGAAACCACAAGTATCATGGTAAAGATTATCCTCAATAACATGCTCATGTCAGCTTTTTTCTATTATAAACTAAATCCAACCATTATTTGCCGGCGATTCAGAGATTGTGGTAAACATAGACAGAAAGGAGTTTTGCAAAGTTTAAAAAAAAATTCGGGCAGTTTTGTATATAGCGCGTTTCGATGGGAAACATATATGGACAAACGCAATAGGTATCCTCTTTATATTTCATGGTAACTAAGACTTTAAGGCAAGAAAAAAAAAGGGGCGGCTCCGCCCCCCTTCAGAACCCCCCGCAAGGGGACCAGTC
>JADGAE010000196.1 GCA_015232165.1 Nitrospirota bacterium | reverse complement strand
TTTTATATCAAAGTAAAAAAAGGTGAAATATAAAGGTGCAATTCATGGTATAATAGCCTATGCATAAGCAGTCAAAAATTTTAATCTTTACAATAGCCTGTAAACGTATCCTCTTAAAAAAGTATGGTAAAATGGGGTCAAGGGGACTGGTCCCCTTGCGGGGGGTTATGAAGGGGGGCGGAGCCGCCCCTTTCTTTCTTGCCTTAAAGTATAGTACCATGAAATATAAAGAGGATACCTGTAGACTATGATTGACGATACAGAGATGCGGGAGCTTTTTAAGCTCGAAAGTGACGAACACCTGAGCGTGCTTGAGAGCGGCCTCATGCAGTTGGAGCAACAGCCTGACAACAAGGAGATACTGCAAGAGATGTTCAGGGAGGCGCACAGCCTAAAGGGGTCTGCCAGGATGCTGGGCGTCTACAAGGTGATGGAGGTATCGCACGCCCTTGAGGACCTGTTTGGAAAGGCCCAGCGAGGCGACATAGTCTTTACCCCGGCGATAATAGAGAGGGTCTATCCCGTGGTTGACGCAATCGGCAAGTTTGTAGCCGAGGCTACCACGGATGCCAGGCCCGGGATAGAGGTCAAGGGTATCCTTGAGTATCTAAGGCTCGACAGGGATATGCCAACCTCTAAGACTCGCCCCCTCAAACAGCCCCAGGGAGAGGAGTCGGGAAAACCTCCTCCTACTCTACCGGAACCGGAGTTGGCAATTGCCGCTGTTGAGCTGCCCCCTGCTGTTGAGTCGACGCCTGTGGATGAGACAACTGTCGTTGCTGAGGCAATCGCTGCTACCCCAGCCCCTGTCGTTGAGACTCAGATAATGGATGTTGCCAAACCGCAAGAGACAACACCGGAGTATAAACCGCCGACAGTGGACATCCCTGGTAAAATCGATTCCGGTAAAAACCGCATAGAGACCATCCGCGTGGATACCAGGAAACTCGACAGCCTGATGACCCACGCCGGTGAATTATCGGTGACAAAGACCGGCATCATCCACAGGTTCAATGAGATCAACGGCATCATGTCGTTCTGTGACGACTGGCATAGCGATGTCGCTTCAAGGTACATGATCCTAAAGGAGATGGCCCACGGCAATGAGTTATTGTCAAAGGCCCTCGTTGATTTCTTCAATTTCCAGCAATCGCGTTTTGAAAGACTGAACAATTCCCTCAACGAAATAAAGACGGGTTGGCACGGCGACAATACGCGCCTTGAATCGGTGACAAAGAAGCTGCACTATGAGATCAGAAACGTAAGCATCCTGCCACTAAAGACGCTGTTTCGGGTGTTTCCAAAGCTGGTGCGGGACATATCCGTGTCGTTGAAGAAGAGTGTGGAGCTTACAATAGAGGGCGGAGAGACCACAGTTGACAGACAAATCATAGAAGAACTCAAGGACCCGATAATGCACCTGATGCGCAATGCCATAGACCACGGCATCGAAAACACCCAGGACCGCCTCAACTGCGGCAAGTCTACCACGGCAACCATTATCCTAAGGGCGTACAAGCACGCCAACCAGATAATCATAGAGGTCGAGGACGACGGGCGCGGCCTCAATGCCGAAGAGATAAAAAGGGCAGCCCTCAAACATAGACTCACCACCGAAGAGCAGCTCCAGGGGATGTCCATTGCCCAGGTCCATGCGCTTATCTTTACCCCGGGACTATCAACAAGCAGCATGATTACGGATGTATCGGGCAGAGGCGTCGGCCTTGATGTTGTTGCCAACAGACTGGAGGCGCTTAAGGGCAGCGTAAGGGTGGAGTCCGTACAGGGCAAGGGGTGTATGTTTAGGCTGAAGATGCCTGTAAACATGACCACTACACGAGTCCTGGTGGTCTTGGTGGCGGGTTTACGCTTTGCCATACCCGTTGAGTTTGTAACAAAGTCCTTTACCCTTTCCAGAAAGGACATATTTAAGCGCGAAGGACGCGATACCATCAAGTACGCAGACCAACCCGTGTCGTTGGCGCTTCTGTCCGATCTCCTGGAGTTAGACAAGGCACCAGTCCTTGGTTCCTCCAATAAAGGTTTGGGGGCCGAAGAGCAATCCCTGACCTGTATCATCATATCATCGGATGAACAGCATGTCGGTGTAGTGGTGCAACAGATAGTTGACGAACAGGAGGTCGTCTTAAAGCGCTACAGCACACTCCTGCAGCGAGTGAGAAACATATCGGGGGCGGCGATCCTCGAAACCGGCGAGGTCTGTGCCATCCTCAATCCCATTGACCTTATCAGGAGTGCGTTAAAGAGGAAGTCCGTGCGCATATCGGAAGAGTCCGTGCAGCAGCAGTCCAAGACCCGTCGGATATTGCTGGTGGAGGATACGATCACAACCCGCACGCTGATCAAGCGTGTCCTGGACAGCGCCTCCTATGAGGTAACCACGGCAATAGACGGCCTGGATGCCCTCAATAAATTGCCCACCCGGGACTTTGATGCCGTCGTGTCGGATATCCAGATGCCAAACATGGACGGCCTGACACTCGCTGAAACAATACGGGCAGACAAGAAGTACAAGGACCTGCCTATAGTCCTGATTACGGCGTTATCCAGCGACGAAGACAAGAAACGAGGTATGCGGGCCGGTGCAAACGCCTACATAACCAAACCAACCTTTGATCACAAGGTGTTGTTAGACGTGTTAAAGAGACTTATTTAGGATAAGAGAACGATCAATGAAAAACGTACGTGTGTTGCTAATAGATGACTCTCAGATAGCGCTGGCGGTGTTAAAGCGTATGCTGGCCTACGACCCTGAGATAGAGGTGGTTGGAGGGTTTACCAATGCCGTGGAGGCCCTTCGGATGATACCGGTGCTTTCGCCGGATGTGATATGCACCGACCTTCACATGCCTGGGATGGACGGCCTTGTGTTTACCAGGACGGTGATGGAACGTTTCCCACTGCCGATCCTCGTGGTAAGCGTATCGGTGCAGGCGCATCACACGCATACCATATTTGAGCTCCTTGACAATGGGGCAATAGATGTCTTTCCCAAGCCCAAGGGTATACTCGACGGTGATTTTGAAAAACACGCACGGGAGTTGACCTCAAAGGTAAAGATACTCTCAGGTGTGGTGGCGTTTACCAGGCACAGGAAAAGGCCGCAGCCTGACAGCAAGGCAGGGAAATTATCCGGCGTTACGCCGGTAGACAATCCCCACCACATAAGGATGGTGGCCATAGGCGCCTCCACCGGTGGTCCCCAGGTCCTGCACGCCATATTCAAGAATCTCCCTGCGAACTTCCCCGCACCAATTGTGTGTGTGCAACACATCAGTGAGGGCTTCCTGGACGGCTTTATAGAGTGGCTTGCACAGGAGTGTAAACTCAAGATAGTCAAGGCACCTCATGGACAGCCCCCCGTGCCGGGCTATATCTATTTTCCACAGGAGGGGGCTCAACTTGAGGTTGATAGTATGGGACGGTTTAACTGCAACAACAGGGCAAATTATGACGGTCACTGTCCATCGGTCACGCTGACGTTCAGAACCGTTGCGCACTATTATGGCAAGACCTCCGTTGGCATAATCCTAACCGGTATGGGAAGAGACGGTGCCGATGGCATCCTCGATATATCCAGGGTGGGCGGGATCACAATTGCACAGGATGAGGACAGTTGCGTAGTCTTTGGGATGCCCAGGCAGGCCATAGAACTTGGCGCCATACGCTGCATCCTCTCCGTGGATGAGATAGCCTACGTACTCCGGCGCCTGAAATTCACCGACTGCCGCAGACGTGCCCTGCAAATCTAAGAAGGTCTAAAAGTATCCTCTTTAAAAAGCAGGGTAATTTTTATTTCACGATTAAAAGGCATGGATTCCTGCTTTCGCAGGAATGACAGTTACAGCCGTTTTCCAAGTGTGCCTGCCCCTGGCTCGAACAGGGGTCATTCCTGG
>JADGAE010000195.1 GCA_015232165.1 Nitrospirota bacterium | reverse complement strand
ATTATTTCACACTCAATTATCATGCCTGAAAAAACCTGTGTCATCTCAGTATACCGGAAATATTTCACAGAGGCACAAAGGCTACCGTCCTGACCTTTGCACTCACACCGCCATCTCTGACATCACCGCATAGACCCTCTCTATAACATCCCTGACCTGCGTATCAGACAGCGACGGGTATATTGGCAGGCTTATCTCCCTCTGATAAAAATCCTCGGCAACGGGACACAGACCGCTGACGTAGCCCATTTCCCTGTAGAAGGGATGTTTATAGACCGGAACGTAGTGCACCGCAACACCAACACCGGCATGCCTTAATCTGTCGATCACCTGTGCCTTTCTCTCTTTGTAGCCATCCTTTAATCGTATGAAATAGAGGTGCCAGGCACTTTGTGCGTAGTCTCTCTCCGGCGGGGTATAGAAATAGGGGTTGTCGTCAAATGCCTCGTTATAGGTCTTTGCAATATGTCGTCTCTTTTGGATAAACCCGGCGAGCTTACCCAACTGTGACAGCCCCAGTGCCGCTTGAAAGTCCGTCATAATGTAGTTGTACCCCTGATGTTGCATCTCATACAGCCAAGGTTCGCCGTCTTTTGACATGTCTTTATTTATCCCGTGCTGGCGGAACGACCTGAGTTTGTCATACAGTGCCTTGTCATTGGTTAACACGGCACCACCCTCACCGGTTGTTATTGCCTTTACAGGGTGGAAGCTCAACACCGACATGTGGGCGTGCAGAGACGCGCCAACGTTTGTGTACGTTGCCGGGCCTGTGTGGGAGGTGTCTTTTGACCTGTATCTTGCACCGAGGGCATGACAGGCATCCTCAACGACAATGAGATTGTACCTCCGGGCCAGTTCAAATACCCCCTCGTTGTCCACCGGATGACCGGCAAAGGCAACCGGTACGAGCAGTTTAGTCTTTTTTGTGAGCAGGGGTTCTATCTTTGCGACGTCAATGTTGCCGGTATCGGGTTCTATGTCTGCAAAGAGAGGTCTTGCCCCCAGGTACATTCCGGCATTTGCCGTTGCCACAAACGTGGTAGGGCTTGTGATAAACTCGTCTCCCTGTTGCATCCCGGCGGCAAAATATGCACCGTGCAGGGCGGACGTGCCGGAGTTAAACACCACGGCATAAGAAGCCCCCGTGTTGGCTGCAAGCCCACTTTCAAAGCCCTCAGACACCAAACCCCTGGTTATAAAGTCAGAGCGCAAGACCCTTACAACCTCGGCAATGTCGTCCTCATCAATGAACTGTCTCCCGTATGTTATGCGTTCTACAGGCATAGCGTGTTTATCTAATACACTATCACATTCGCAGGTACCACTGTCAAGCTCTTTGGGCAGGGGGCAGTGCTCCCTTGTAGAGGGGTCTGAGGGGGGACAAAGTCCCCCATTCTTTTCTTCTTCCGGTCAAATACGATTGCCCTGGGGCAGGGGGGTGCATTAGCCCTAAAAAAAAAGGACGGCTCCGCTTCTTGGTGCTCCATGTTGCACCTGGCCCCCTTGACCCCATAAAGTGCTGGTTGATATGGACAGGGTCTCTTAATTTTACCATGCTTTTTTAAGAGGATACGTCCTATCTTTAGGCATTTTGCGAACCTAATTTAAGAAATTTGTCTCTATACTTACAATCAGAAACGATATCTACATCAACTAAGCCTTCCTTGATAATATGAGCATTGATGAAAGTCTTATTTTTCAGATATAAATAGCAAAGCAGATTATTTCGATTATCATACTTCTGATGATCGAATTTTATAAACACTTTTTGCCCCTTTGTCTTTTCAATTAAAAACTTGATTGCCTGAGCACTATTGGATTTTTTTTCTTTCACTCCAATAAGCCGAACTACCAAATCATTGTTAAGTTTTAGCAACTCAGGACTGATTACTTCTTCCACAGAATAGTACATTTCTCTATTGCTACTGTGGTTATCAATTTTTGAGCCGAATTGAAGACTCTTAGGGTTTATTTTTTTATCGAGTTTATGAGGGTCTTTGAAGATATAGGGCAATTTTTCTATTTCTTTATTATACTCATTCTTAATTATATTATTCAAAAAAACGTATTCAGTCCCTAAAATATCGATTTGCGATATGTTTAGCTTATCTTCAATTATAGGAATAAAGTCTGGATTGATTTCATATCCTACCGAACAACGACCTAAATTACGGGCAGCAAGTGTAGTTGTGCCACTCCCGAGAAATGGGTCCAAAACCGTCTCACCATAGAAAGAAAACATCTTTATCAGTCTGGCAGGCAATTCTTCCGGAAACATAGCAATGTGGCCGTCCTGCTTTGCCCCTGCAAAGTACCAGTGTCCTGAGAAATAAGTGTTCCAATCGTCCTTTGTCATTATCGATAGTTCTTTTTGTTCTTTAGTCGGCGACGGAGGAACGCCGTGCTTTTTGAAAAGCAGGATAAATTCATAATCAAGCTTCAAAATGCCGTTTCGTGGATATGGAAAACTGCCCATTATCGTGGCTCCGCCTGTTGTATTGCACGTCGTAACTTTCTGCCAAATGACAGCCCCCATATAGTCAAATCCGATAGTTTCACAGAATTTAATAATTTCCGTTCTTATTGGTATCACCTTGTAGCGCCCATAATAAACAGACCGGGCAAACTGGTCGCCTATATTAATGCAAAGCCTGCACCCGGGATGTAATATCCTGAAACATTCTTTCCAGACAAGACTCAAATTATTGATATAACTTTCATAGCTTTCATGGAATCCTATTTGATCTTCTGTTCCATAATCTTTCAATTGCCAGTACGGTGGAGAGGTAATGACCAGATGGACTGATTCATCCGCCAAGAGAGACATTTGTCTGCTATCGCCATAAATTATTTTATGAATAGTTTTAAATGTGGTTTCCATATTTTTTGTTACTGTAAATATTCCTGTGATGATAGAGGGTTAAGTTTTATGGGGTCAAGGGGTCAGCGACCCCTGGCATAAAAGGGGTCAGCGACCCCCGGCTCAGTGGGGGACCGGTCCCCTTGCGTGGGGTTCTGAAGGGGGCGCGGTAACGTCGCTGTGCGAGCGGAGTCACCCCTTTTTTTTTTTTTTTGAAACGTGCTATACATATCATCACAGGATTTTTTACAGCAAGAATTTTTTTAGCGTAGAGGGCTATTCTGGCCAGAAACCATGATCTATCAATTGTTCAAATGTGTAAGGACAGGTCTCAGGTAATTCCCTGGTGTTAATTCCAGTTTCTTTTTCAAATCTTCGTTTAGCTTCTATAAATCCTTTAGCAATAATGGCTTCTATATTATTTTTCAGGCTTGGGTTGTCCGTAAGTAAGAGCTTAATCTCCGTTCTTTGATTACCTATTGTTGTACTCCAACTTTCGCCGCGTCGTTTTTGTTGGTACTGCCATTTAAGCAGATGCATTGTTAACACCATTAATCGGCTTGCCAATTCTCTTTTGTTATTTCTGCCCATGCTCTCCAGCTCCTCTATTATATTTTCAAGGTCTATCTCCGTAAATCTGCCCTGCCGCAACAGGTCGGCATTATAAAACGCCCATTGATAAAAATCAACATCATAGAGGTCACAGGCTGCAAGCGTATTGTTATGTGCTTGAGTTAAGGTATCCATTATTCGGGCCAAAAATCATGATCCATTAATTGTTCAAGAGTATAGGGACAGGTCTCAGGTAATTCTTTGGCGTTAATTCCTGTTTCCACTTCAAATCCTCGTTTAGCTATTATAAATCCCTTAGTTGTAGCGGTTTCTATATTATGCTTTAAACTTGGGCTGTCTTCAAGTAAAAGTTCAATATCCGTTCTTTGATTACGTATTGTTGTACTCCAACTTTCACCGCGTCGTTTTGGTTGGTACTGCCATTTCAGCAGATGCATTATTAGCACCATTAATCGGCTTGCCAGTTCTCTTTTGTTATTTCTGCCCATGCTCTCCAGC
>JADGAE010000194.1 GCA_015232165.1 Nitrospirota bacterium | reverse complement strand
GCCCCCTTGCAGGGGAGGTCTGAGGAGGGGGCGGAGCCGCCCTCCTTTTTTCTTGCCTTAAAGGTGCGGCACTAACTGTGCCACTGAGCTAGCATCAGCCGCAGCCCTCCTTTGAGAGCAGGTGAAACCTAACACCGTCAACGGAAAAGCCTATCACACCACCGTCAATATCAAAGTCGGGGACGCCGACTCCGGCGGCAAACAGCAATTGCATGGAGGCATCGACCTGAGCGCGGTTAAACACTATCAGAACAACCTCATCGCAACTCATCTGCCGCACGATAAACCTCACACCGCAATCCTTCTTCAGCAACCGAAGCAACTTCGTCACCTTATCCGTGACACCGCTGCTCACCTCAGGGCTCTTTGAAATAGCAGAGAACTATCATTAGCTTTATGGTATAATATACGGAAATAAAAAGCAAGTTTCATATCCGGAGGAACAATGGCAACAGATGAACATTCATTTGACATCACGTGTGAGGTAAACCTGCAGGAGGTCTCAAATGCCGTTACGCAGGCATTAAAGGAGTTATCCACGCGGTTTGACTTCAAGGGCAGCAAGAGCGAAATAGACATAGACAAGATAAACAATGTACTGAATGTCCTGTCCGATGACGAGTACAAGCTAAAGAACGTTATAGACATCCTGCAGACAAAGCTGGTAAAGCGCGGTGTTGCGCTAAAGGCGCTCACCTACGGCAAGATAGAACCGGCGGCAGGGGGGACGGTGCGCCAGAAGATATCCCTGCAGCAGGGTATCCCCATTGAAAAGGCAAAGGAGATAACCAAACTCGTCAAGGACCTCAAACTCAAGGTCACAGCCGAAATCCAAAACGACCAGGTACGCATCAGAGGCAAGAAGATAGACGACCTTCAGAATATCATTGCCCGCATCAAGGACAAGGACTTTGGTATACACATCCAGATCACCAATTACAGGTGATGCTATGCCGACAAACACGCAGACACTCCCGCTAACCATTGACGACCTGAGGGCCATTGGCAAGCGCCTGATGGCAGTAATGCCGACCTACAGGTCTGCCAAAGACGCAAAACGTACCGTCCGGATCGGGGCAGGGGGGGACATCACCCATCCCATTGACAAGGCAGCAGAGGACATTATCATCTCCTGTCTTGAGGCGCTTAAAAGCCCCATGACCATAGTCTCTGAGGAGCTTGGTATCATGGACATCAACGGTGGCGGCCACAGGGTGATCATTGACCCCATAGATGGCAGCAGAAACGCCGTCTATGGACTGCCGATCTTCTCTACATCCATTGCGCTGTCATCGGGCAAGACGATGGGTGAGTGCTACATGGGCTACATCATAAACCTCATCAGCGGTGATGAATTCTACGCCGCAAAGGGTCAAGGGGCATTCTTAAACGATACAAGGTTACAAGGTCAGTGCTCGGAGGAACTCGAAATAATCTTGTACGAGTCCCGGGAACCTGCGCGGGAGCTGCCACGCCTATTGCGGCTTTTTTCGATGTCCAGGCGCCAACGTTGCCTGGGCTCCACTGCCCTGGATATAGCGTATGTGGCCTCGGGTGCGGGTGCCGTCTTTGTCACGCCGTCAACGTCGCGTAGCTTTGACTTTGCAGCCGGCCTTGTCATCGTCAGGGAGGCCGGCGGGATCATCACAGACATAGAGGGCAAAGGCATCGACCACATAGAGATCACCCTTGAAAGATCAAGCACCATCCTGGCCTCCGTCAACAACTCAGTACACACAAGGGCGCTTCAGGCACTTGAGGGAGATTAAGTTAAAAACATACGTTTATCGTCCACCCGGCATAGAAGTGGCAAAGCCTCTAATTGTTGTCTTTATTTTTAGCTCTTTAGGTGTGGGGGTTAATGTTTTGGTTGGGTAGTTCTTTTGTTGTATCTGGTTGTTGAGCGTCTTGACTCGATGCAAGGGATACGGGTGTGATGCCAGTAAATAGGCATATGGCCCCGCGCCGTCTTTTTGGGACAACCGTTCAAAGAAGTCACTTGCCCCGGCAACGTGGCCATAGTGTTTGAACAACAGTTCAAGGGCAAAGAGGTCGGCCTTGGTCTCCTGCGCCTGGGAGTATCTCGTCTCAATGGCCAACAGGGAGTTGGCGATAAAGCGCGAGATGGTAGAGTTGTCGCCTAAAACGGTGGCTGTAAGTACCATGATTGCCAGCGTGCGCCCCATAACGCGGAGATGGTCTCGGTTTGCATAATGTCCCAGTTCGTGTGCCAGTACAAACGTCAGTTCGTTGCGGGACTTAAGCTCCGTAATCAGTGTAGTGGAGACCAGTATGTTCCTTCCGTTTAGGGCCATGGCATTGGGCTTGGCATCTTCGATAATGTGCACCTTGTAGGGGGTCTGCTTGTCAGGGAAGGCCTCTTTGGCAAGTCCCTCAACGTGCTGTTGGAGATAACCCCTGGCCTCATCATACTCCTTCTTGTCCTCAAAGACAACAGGGTAGAGCACCGCTATCCGGTCCTCAACCCCATCAGGCAACCATGAAACCAACAGGTCCACCGTCAATCCAAGGGCAACGTATATGACTACGATTATCGCAACCGTTATCCCCAGTAAGACAAACAGCTCTTTTGTCAGGGTAGGATTGGATACGTTTACGTTGTCTTCTATTTTTTTTGATGTGTAGCTCACTGATCCATCGGTTTTATGTAACACAGAGCCCCTGTGCGTTGAAATGCCTTCTGGTGATTCAACGCCGCTTGGTAGTCAATGTTCTTTTTTATGATTACCCTGCGGCCGGTGAACATCTTATCGCACTGTTGCGGGGATACCTTACACACCTGCGCAACCTTCGCCTTTACGAGGTTGATGTCCTGCCCTGAGGCTATCTCACCATAAAAGATCAGCATAAATTGTGTCTCCGGTAAAGACGGACGGTCTAGCTCTTGCGTATCTTCATCGTTGTCATCGGCAGTGGGCTTAGGGGGTGCTGGTTGAGGTTTTTTCGAGATGGGGCTGCCGAATGACCCGGGTCTGAATGTTATGGCTGTCCCGTATGCCAGAGCCTCCACCGAAACGGGTGACACGGCTGTTTTCTTGTTAATTGTGCTCACCTCAATCCTCAGATTGAGGATAATATCAGCCTCCTGGGAAGCATCTTTCATACGCAGGACGGCCTCTCTCTTGGCGCGATCTAACAGACTCTCAAAAGAAGCCACCCTGCCGCCAAATATCTTCCGGAACATATACAGAAACGTCTTGAAGTAGTCAGTGGAGATAACGGTATGTCCCGTTACCAATCTAACGCTGTCAACCTCTCTGCCATCATCTACAAATGTCTTGAGGTTAACCACAGGTATTGCAATCAAACGGGCCTCTCTGGCCAAAATAGACCGGTAATGCCTGGATTCAGTCGTCCTGCCAACAAAATACCCCACGGCAATAAGGACTATAAATACCGCTATGTTTATTAAATCAGTATACTGCTGCATTTCTTTGCAGACATTACTTTACGACAACTGCCGTGCCATAGACATAGAGCTCGGATGCCCCCTGTGCAACAGAAGACGTGGCATATCGGACATTAACGACCGCATTTGCCCCCAGTTGTTTAGCCTGGGCAATCATACGGTTTGTAGCCTCCGTTCTGGCCTCATCCAACAATTCCGTATACCCCTTTAATTCACCGCCGGTTATGTTTTTAAGACTTGCCATTATGTCCTTGCCTATATGTTTTGCACGCACGGTACTCCCCGTGACTACACCAAAGTGCTCAACAATCTGTTTCCCCGGTACGCTCTCAATGTTTGTCAGAATCATAGCAAGTTCTCCCTTTGTTGTTTATTTTTTTCAGAAGCTCTCATGATAAGAGAGTATAGCACCATCTTATATCGTTTGTAAAGGGCAATCGCATTTTGAGGGTGCATAAGAAAGTGGTGGGTGCCTTGTGGAAAGAAAGGGGCGTTTTGTGGCCGGGGTGCCCCACCCCCTCCGCTCGCACAGC
>JADGAE010000193.1 GCA_015232165.1 Nitrospirota bacterium | reverse complement strand
CAATCTTGTCGCAGCAGGGGGCGAGCCGCCCCTGGCTCAATTGTCGCACCTGCCACGGGTACGAAGAAGTCTCCTTGACCCCATTATTTTCAAAGTGCCGCGACAAATGCTATCATAAGAGTTATAACCATAGTACTTGGGAAAAGGAGGTCTACAGAGATGGAACAACTGAACAGATTAGACAACAACAGGCTTGAGGTACCCATGGGTTTTAAGGAAGGCATGCGGGTGCGTGGGCTTATATATGTAAACGAGCACCTGGAGCAACTGCTTGAGCCCCAGGCTATCCACCAGGTGGCCAACGTGGCCATGCTTCCGGGCATCGTTGGGGCATCGCTGGCCATGCCGGACATACACACAGGCTATGGGTTTGTCATTGGCGGGGTGGCGGCATTTGACATAGACAATGGCGGTATAATCTCACCCGGTGGCGTAGGCTATGACATAAATTGAGGGGTCAGGCTCCTTGTAAGTAACCTTGACAAGAGCAGGGTGCTTCCAAGGATGAAGGACCTAGTTGGGGTCCTATACAACCAGGTGCCATCGGGGGTGGGTTCGCGCGGTAACTTGAAACTCAACAGCAACGACCAACGCAGTGTGCTCGTTAAGGGTGCAAGGTGGGCGGTAGAGCAGGGTTTTGGCAGCGCCGAGGACATCGAAAAGACCGAGTCCGGCGGCTGTATGCATGATGTCGATACCGATGTTATAAGCGACAAGGCATATGAGCGTGGCAGAAGACAGCAGGGCACGCTTGGTTCGGGAAATCACTTTATAGAGGTACAGTACGTCAGTGAGATATACGACGAGCGGGTGGCAGAGGCCTTTGGATTGTTCAAGGACCAGGTCACTGTGATGATCCACACGGGGTCGCGCGGGTTTGGTCACCAGGTGTGCACGGACTTTCTGTCCACGATGGAGCAAGCCTCCAGGAAGTACGACATACAACTGGTAGACAATGAGCTGGCCTGTGCCCCGTTTAATACGCAGGAGGCGCAGGACTACTTTTCGGCAATGAAGGGTGCAGCCAACTACGCCTGGGCTAACAGGCAGTGTATCATGTACTGGTGCATGGATGCGTTCTCAAGGGTCTTCAATGGCAGTCCCCAGGGACTTGGCCTGAGTCTGGTCTACGACGTGGCGCACAACATCGCAAAGGTTGAGAGACACGGCACCTACAACCTCGTGGTACACAGAAAGGGTGCCACACGTGCCCTGCCCCCCGGTCATACGGAACTCTCCGACGTGTACCGACACATAGGCCAGCCAGTGCTCATCCCGGGGGACATGGGGCGGGCGTCGTTTGTCCTGGTTGGTACGGAGGGGGCCATGCAGCAGTCCTTTGGCTCCACCTGTCACGGTGCGGGCAGGGTGTTGTCGCGCCATCAGGCCATCAAAAAGGCCAAAGGACGTGCCATCTGGCGCGAAATGGAAGACATCGGCATAACGGTGATGAGTGCCGGCAGGGGTACGCTTGCAGAGGAAATGTCGGAGGCATACAAGGACATATCGGACGTCGTTGATGTTGTAGACTCCGCCGGTATCTCAAAAAAAGTAGCCATGCTAAAACCCATCGGCGTCATAAAGGGATGACAAGACCCTGCTTGTGAGTTTACGGTTCTATGAGTGGTAATAAAAATGCATATAAAGGGGTCAAGGGGACTGGTCCCCTTGCAGGATGAGGGTCTGAGGGAGAAGGACAGAGTCCTTCTCCCTTTTTTTTCTCAAGGCGCCCACCACTTTCTTATGCACCCCGCCCTGCTTGACATTGTCTTCCTTGATAAAGTACAATTTTAAATGGGATAAAATACTTTTGGGTTTTTGTGGAGGTTAACATGAGGGGGAAGGGTTTGTATGCACCTCTGGATTGGTTAGCTAATTATAAGGGTCAGATAACAAACATTGTTTTTCTTATATGGTTGGTGGTTGTTGTGTATTGGTTTTACTGCTTTAATGACGTTGCGGTAGCACCGCTAAAGTCAACAGGTGTGGTTGTCAAGAACTTCCAGGACAATGACGACGGCAGTATAAATTCGCGTGCCGCACTTGCATTTATATTCTGGGCGGCAACGTCGGGGATATTTGTCGTTGGTTTTGTCATATACGCAATTAAATTCATCTACAATATATTAATGGGCGTGATATATGGTGCAGTACCCACAAGGGTGCATAAGCTGGTTACACCCGTTATGTTTCTGATAGCAATGTGGCCGTGCTTCAAGTATCAGCAAGAGATTAAGACGGCATATGTGGTGTTATACAGAGAGGCCGGCGATATTGTCAGACTGGCCGCCGGGTTTGATATGAAGATGGAGATGAGAAGCTGTCTGCCTGAACCAAAAGCCGGGGATTCAACATCAGGGGCTGACAATTAAGGCTTGTCTCTCAAATAAACAAGGTGCCCCAAAAAGCACCAAGAAAGCCTGTTAATGGGTAAGTTTATAGCCATTGTGCTTTGTTCGTTCGCCCTGTCATATTATATCTTTAGCGCCTCTCTGGAGGCACAATGGTATATAATAGACGACCACGAAATAATGAATTTCCTGGGTCCGGAGAAGCACATCACGATCTTGGATACACCGGCTCTGATAGAAAAGACGGAGATCGTGAACCTGAACATCCATCCGCGTTATAGACCTGCCCACTGGTTGATTGTGATCATTCAGAGCTGGCTGTGGGGGGATAATCCCTTTGGCTGGTACCTGTTTAAAATGATGGCTTTTGCACTATTTGTGAGCGTGTTTTGGTGGATATCCCAACATTACACAGGGATTGTCTATGGCGGCATCTTTACGTTGTACGTATTGTCTCAGGCATTTTGGGTTGATATCTGGACGAAACTGGGGGCGCCGGAGGTAAACGCCGCATTTGGACTGGCACTGTACGCGGCAGGTTTTTTCGCGGTCCTGAAAAACAGCGCCAATAATGCCGATGAGGTCAAACTTCCCGGTATGTTCTACTGGCTACTGATGGCAGCAGGGGCATTGATCGCAATGGGTAGCAAGGAAAACTTCTTAATCATCCTGTTTCCTCAGACCTGCCTGCTTCTCTATTTGCTGATCAGGGGCAGGGTGGATTCCAATGCCAGATTTTTTAGTAGCCTCATTATAGTTTTTGGGCTGTTAATGGCCGGCGTAATCGCTTATCTTATCAAGATACACGGGGGAAGTGATTTCTACTCCAAGAGCGCAGGACTCCATGATCGTTTCGGGACATTCCTGTCCTACATGGATTCGCTGCTTGTAAGACTGCATATGTGGGGATTTAGTAATATCTTTCTGATAGTGACGGCATCCGTTATTGTGGGGATTATATTTATTGCAGGCGGCTTTATCTTTAAGAAAAAGGGCACGGCGGTAGCTGGAGGGTATTTCTCCGCCATTTCAAAGACATCGGCCTTCTTAATACTTTTGACGATTATTGTAGCATCACAGATCATCTTTTATAACGGTTATTGGCCGGTGAACAACAGGTTTGATTTTCCAGGCAAGCTGGCATTTCCGGTCGCCAGCCTTTCCATAGTCCTGGCCATGATGAAGATATTTGCCACCCTTGACGTAAAACCAAAAACCATAAACACCATAAAATTCATCCTGGCCGCTGCCTTGTTGGTTATTGTAGTCCACAGGGGGTTTGTCCCACTAAGAGAGGCAACCGAAAAACACGCCATAATAACAAGGGATTTCACGGACAAGATAACACAACTAAGCGCCGAACTAAATAGATATCCACAAACACCCCTGGTCCTTGAGTCTCACAACGTGTGGGACTATGAACCCATATTCTCCGTTGAGAGGTTTCTGAGCGTCAACAAGGTCAAAAACCCGTTGTACTTACGCATCCACGGCTCACACGGAGCCGGTAAGGCCAACGTCCTGCTGCCCGAGTTTGAGGTCAAGCTGGCCAGGCAACTGCACGACATCTCCGTCAAAGGCAGCCTGCAAATGAGAGACACCGGTCAGTTTACCA
>JADGAE010000192.1 GCA_015232165.1 Nitrospirota bacterium | reverse complement strand
CGGCTCTGCCCCCTCCTTGACCTCCCCCGCAAGGGGACCAGTCCCCTTGACCCCGTTATGCTTAATCTTTTATAAGTATTTCTATCCAGGTACTTATAATCTATTGTGCATCGCAAGATTAAGACAATTTATAAGATTTTCATGTTCTTTCGCAGGCTTAACAATAGGTAAATACTTAAACATTTGCAACCGTGTTAGAGTCGGAGCATTTTCCTTCATTACCTCTGTTACAGTTGGTAAGAAAATAAGACAACTCAATGCCTTTTTATGCTACAATACCATATGAGCCGTTAAACAATGTGCGATAAATATCGGCAATATTAAATGCTATTTGGAGGTATATGTTATGCTTGAAATAGTTAAAAAGTATGTCGTTGATGAAAACAACAACATACTTGCAGTGGAAATAGACATAGATACTTTTAACAAGATTGAAGAAATACTCGAGGATTATGGACTTTATCGCCTCATGACTGATGATAATGACAATGAAATGCTTAACCTTGATGAGGCAAAGAAATTCTATAGTACGTTGGATAAAGATTGAAATTCAAACATGGCAAGAGATTTTTTAAAGACCTTGCAACTGTACCTAAACCTTTCAGGGGATTGGTAGAAAACCTTGTTTTTGAGAAACTACCATCTATAAAATGTTAATGAGTTTTTAGCTATGATTTCAAAGATTAAAGATCAAGATGGTTTCTATAAGATTCGTGTTGGTGATTACAGGATCGGTATATTTGTTGACAACGATACGGTTGAATTCAGGCGAGTGCTTCACAGAAGGGATATATATAGGTTTTTTCCTTAAAAGAAATGCCAAAGGGAATCAACTCAAGTCAGGATGTCCTCTCAACGGTGAGGGTCTATTTGCAGGGTAGGGCTTCGCATGTATGACATTGTAAAGATAGCGCTGACCTTTGCGGCCATTGTGCTCTTGATGCGCAGGAAGTACAACGTCGGATACGTCCTGCTGGCGGCCTCGGCACTGGTATGCCTGCTGTACCTGATGACGCCGACCAGTATACTCAAGACCGTGTACGGCACCATAACCTCGGTCGTGACGATAGAGCTGACCGTGGCACTGACCTTTATACGTATGCTTGAGATGCTCCTGCGGGAAAACGACGTCCTCAAACGAATGTCTGATACCATGCGGGGGGTACTAAGAAAAAAGCGCTTTGTGATGATATCGATGCCCCTGCTGATAGGCATGCTGCCATCGGTGGGCGGGGCGTATTTCTCCTGCCCGATGGTGGAGGAATCGGCAAAGGGACTTGGTCTGTCGCCCGAGGACAAGGCCTTCACCAATTACTGGTACCGACATCCCTGGGAGCTTATACTGCCGCTGTATCCTGGTATTGTCCTTGCCTCCCTGATAGCCGGCGTTGAACTTAGGCAGTTTGCGACCCTCAACTTCAGCCTTGCCCTTACTATGCTCCTGGTGGGACCACTATTCAGCATGAAGGGTGTCAAAGGCTCCTTTGAGGTGGACACCGGCGTACAGAAACGCGATTTTACAAGTTTTCTGCCGCTGGTTGCGCTCATTGCAATGGTCATGGTGTTAAAAATTCGCTTGTCCATTGGGCTGGTCGGTGTGGTTTGCATACTGCTGTTGTATTACAGGTATGATCGCAAGACCGTCGCCAAGGTGCTGAAATACGGCTTTTCACCTGACCTCCTTGTCCTGATCCTCGGGGTGGTCTTGTTTAAGGAGACGCTTGAGTCCTCCGGGGCGGTGGGCAACCTGAGCAAGGTCTTCATCCAGTACCATATCCCCATGCTGTCAATACTGATTATCCTGCCGTTTATCAGCGGCTTTCTGACCGGATTTACGTTGGCCTTTGTCGGCAGCACCTTCCCTCTGTTTCTGAACATGCCCGCAATGACGCCATACGCCTATTCACTTGCCTTTGCATGCGGATTCATCGGCGTGTTACTGTCTCCCGTACATGTGTGTCTGGTACTGACAAGGGAGTTCTTCAAGGCAGACATGCTGGGGATATACAGGAAAATACTACCGGCAACATTGTTGGTCTTTCTGGTGTCAGTTGTGCAATACGTGATATTAAGTGTATATTATATAAGATGAACATTGCAACTAAGCAAGAAGGGGTCAAGGGGTCTATGACCCCTTGCAGGGGGGATCTAAGGGGGGGCAGAGGGGGTGGGGCACCCTGGCCACAAAACGCCCCCTTATTTTCTTCTTCTTCTTTTACGTACGTTTTAGCTATACTGTTGTTTCTTTGTATTTGGGCGGATAACGCTCAAACAAACGACTACGGCGATACGCTTGTTGAAGCCACTACGGCAGAGCCCAGCGTTCTGATCCCGATGCTCGCCGGGGACAGCATTTCACACGAGGTGGCGGGACTTATCTTCAACGGACTCGCCAAATACGCCCCTGACCTCTCACTCACGGGCGACCTTGCCAAGAGCTGGGATATCAACGGCCTCACGATAACGTTCCACCTCAGACAGGGGGTCAGATGGACTGATGGGGTGGAGTTCACCGCCGAGGACGTCATGTTTGGCTACAAGACCATCATCGACGACAAGACCCCTACCGCCTACAAAGAAGACTATCTCCAGGTGAAAAAGGCCGAAGTTGTTGACAAGTACACATTCAGGGTGACCTACGACAAGCCCTTTGCCTCAGCCCTCTCCAGTTGGGGCAGTCTGACGGTGTTACCAAAACATCTGCTTGAGGGTAAGTCCATAACAAAAAACTCCCTGACTAGAAACCCCGTTGGAGTCGGCCCCTACAAGCTCAAGAGATGGACGCCCGGGCAAGAGGTGCTGCTGTCATCCAACCACGATTACTTCGATGGCAGGCCGTACATAGACAACTATCTGTTTCGTGTGATCCCGGATCAGTCAACGATGTTCCTGGAGCTTAAGGCCGGTGGCATAGATTTTATGGGACTTACCCCTTTGCAATATGAAAGACAGACGGATTCGCCGTACTTCAAGGAGAACTTTAACAAGTACCGCTATCCCGTGTTTTCCTACACGTATCTTGGGTTCAACCTCAAGCATCCCATCTTCAAGGACAAGCGCGTAAGACAGGCCATTGCCCACGCCATAGACAAGAAGGAGCTTATAAATATAGTCCTCCTTGGGCTTGGCAGCGAATCCACCGGCCCCTACGTGCCAAAGACGTGGCCCTACAACCCCAACGTCAGGCGCTATGAGTACGGCCCGCAAAAGGCCGGAGAACTGCTTGCCCAGGCCGGTTGGAAGGACTCCGACGGCGATGGCATCCTGGATAAGGATGGCAACCCCCTGGACTTTACGATCTCCACGGGCATGGGTAACAGCACCCGCATCAAGGCGGCTACCATTATCCAGTGGCGGTTGAAGCAGATTGGCATACGCGTGAACATTCGCACACTTGAGTGGAGCACGTTTATCAATGAGTTTATCGACAAGCGGAGGTTTGAGGCGGTGTTGCTTGGCTGGGCAATCGGGATGGACGCCGACCAGTATGACATCTGGCATTCCAGTAAGACGAAGGAGAAGGAATTCAACTTCATAAGCTACTCAGACCCCGAAGTTGACCGCTTGCTTGAGGAGGGCAGGCGAACATTTGACATAGAAAAGCGCAAGAAGGCCTACTACAAGATACAGGAGATACTTGCGGAGGATGTCCCCTACGTGTTTTTGTATGTCCCCGATGCCCTGCCGGTTGTGCATAAGAGGTTTAAGGGCATTGCCCCCTCCCCCATCGGGATAGGCTACAACATGCCCAAGTGGCACGTCCCTAAAGAACAACAAAAAAACAAAATCGACCCATAAACGAAAAAGAATGGGTAGTCCTGCACAAGTAGTGATGGCTTTAAACTTACCACCCCCTAACCCCTAATGCTGTTGACTTAAACATAAAGATGCCTGAACCACGATTTGAAGGATTAAGGGATTATAGCGCGTTTCGATTGGGTGCAATACAAGAAAAGAAAGGGGCGGCTCCGCTCGCACAGCGACGTTACCGCGCCCCCTTCAGAAC
>JADGAE010000191.1 GCA_015232165.1 Nitrospirota bacterium | reverse complement strand
GTCTATCTGGACAAAGCCGCGCATGACCTCGATGTTTCGCCTGACTACGTCCATGCCCACGCCGCGGCCCGAGAGATTGGTCACTGCCTCGGCAGTGGAGAAGCCCGGTTCAAAGATCAGTTTGTAGAGGTCCTTGTCTGGGGGTCTCTTATCGGGGTCAACAATACCGACCTTTACGGCCTTTTGCCAGATTTTTTCTGCGTTAAGCCCCCTGCCGTCATCCGATATGGCGATTATGATGCTGCCTGCGTCGTGGTAGGCATCAAGCGTTATTGTACCTTTGGCCGGCTTGCCGGCGTCCAGACGCTCTTGCGGGGATTCGATCCCGTGGTCTACGGAGTTGCGTACGATGTGGGTCAGCGGGTCTGCAAGTTTTTCGATCATTGTCCTGTCAAGCTCGGTATCCCCGCCCTTGATGACGAGATCGATGTTTTTTCCAATCTCTCTGCTTGTGTCATGTACCAGCCTCTGGAAGCGATTAAACGTCGCGGCTATGGGTACCATCCTCATCTTCATAGCTATCTCGCGGATATCGTTGACGAGCCTGCTCATCAGCATGGAGGACTTTGACAATGCGCTGTCCTTGACCGTATGTGCGTGCTGCCTGATCCCCCCGGAGGAGATCACCAGTTCTCCGACGAGGTTTATAAGGGCATCGAGCTTGACGGCATCCACGCGGATGGTCTTGCCCTCCTCTGAGGAGGATGGCTTTCTGAGCTTGGTCTGCTTATCAGCCGCCGCCTCCACGACCTCGCGATGTACCACGCCCTCTTTGACCAGGATGTCGCCAATGGAGGGTTTTTCTTTTTCGGGTTCAAACTGTTGTTTTTTAAGCGCCTCATCAATTTCTCTCTGGGTTATGGCCCCGCTCTTGACCAGGATTTCTCCCAGGCGCCACTTGTCCTCAGACATCTCATCAATAAGTGACATGTACGTCGGGGCCGTGCTGTGGGGTGGTATAATCCTGATCACGCAGGATTCCCTGACAAACTCAAAGACATCCTCGATCTCCTGCTTGGTGAAATCGGAACAAAATGAAATCTCAAAGCCGAGATAACAGCTCTCGGGATTCATGTCTTCAATATCCGGAAGACAGGCATATAAAGTGGTCAGATATATTATTTCGCCATAACGTTTGAGATAGTTTATAAACGACAGCGGGTCCATGCCATCACTCAGGACCTCTCGTCCAAATCTGAGGGATATGTGCCAACAACTGCTGCCAAATGTGGCATCGCCCTTATAATCTCCGATACCACAGTTTGCCGTGGGGGCATCTGTAACGGCGGATGCGGGGGTGGGCATCGGGGTTATGGCAAGATATGGGGTCAAGGCATCATGGAGCACATCACCCTCTGTTATTATATTGCCTGGAAGCTCATCGTCAGAGTTACAGCTCAACTGCACCAGTTCAGCCAT
The DNA here is from genome assembly GCA_015232165.1 of Nitrospirota bacterium. Lineage (GTDB taxonomy): Bacteria > Nitrospirota > Thermodesulfovibrionia > Thermodesulfovibrionales > Magnetobacteriaceae > Magnetobacterium. Next base: position 2,597 of record JADGAE010000191.1, on the reverse strand, counting down.
GTGGTCCTTGCACTTGAGCATGACAGCGATCAACCCGTCTGATATATTCAGTTCGTGCTGTCTGATGCGCTCCAGCACGCTTTCGACCTTGTGTGTGAAGTACACGACCCTGTCAAGGCCAATCAGCCCGGCGGAGCCTTTAATGGTGTGGGCGCTGCGAAACATGGTATTTACAATTTCTTCGTTGTCGTTGCTTTCCTCCAGTGCAAGGAGTGCGTTTTCCATCTCCACCAGGAGTTCGTTGGTCTCAACCAAAAACGTCTTTTTTAAGGATTCTAATTCCATGTCAAAACTCCCCCTTCATGTTATACAGGCTAAGTACCTGTGTGGTAGAGGGGCTGTGGGCGGTCACACGAAATCCTTTACTCCGTTTCTGAGTCGCCAGCTTAAGCGCCAGGAGCAGTTGGAAACCCGCAGAGTCAAACTCGCTTACCTTTGAGAGGTCTATCTCCACCTCGGAGCAACCCTCCAGGCTGTCTGCAAAGACCTTTCTTAGTTCAACGGCGTTGACTACGGTCATCTCGCCATCCACCGTAAGCCTGTGCGTCGTCTTGTCCCGCTCTATGTTTACCAGCATAAAATCCTCCAGGTTAGTGCATTAAGAAGGGGAAAAGGAATGGGGGCGCTGCCCCCTGACCCCCTGGAAGGCGGCGGCTCCGCCCCCCCTTCACCCCCCCGCAAGGGGACCAGTCCCCTTGACCCCATCTTCACGGCAGTATAAGTTTTTCAACGGCTGCCAAAATTGTTTCAGGCTTAAATGGTTTTACTACCCACGCCTTGGCCCCGGCGGCCTTCCCTTCCTGTTTCTTTGACTCCTGCGACTCGGTTGTAAGCATGATGATCGGGACAAACTTGTGTGCCGCATCCTGCTTTATCTCCTTGAGAAAGGTTATGCCATCCATATTTGGCATATTGACGTCACATATGATCAGGTTGATCTTCTGCCCGGCGATCTTCTTCAACGCATCCTTGCCATCCACCGCCTCCAGTACATCATAGCCGGCCTTGAGCAACGTGGCCTTTACAACCTCCCGCAGAGTGGCCGAATCATCAATGATCATAATCTTCTTAGCCATTAAATAACCCTCCTGTATATTAATTATCAATAAGTTATCTAGAAAAACGTGATTTCGTCCTCTTTAGCGTCGTCAACCTTAGCGGTTACTTCATGCTTGTGTGTATCGTGTTTATGTGCGGTCCTTCCAATTACATCGCGGTGTATGTCGCGCTGCTTTTTCATCACATAATAGCCAAATATCTTATCGACATCAAACTCGGCGACGGAACAATCCGTCGCGCAGTGGTTATCCCCTTTTTGGAAACACTCCTTAAGAGTTGCCACATACTCGTCAATATCGGTCATGCCGCGAGTAATCAGCTCTATCTGTTGCCGCGTTATATCCTGGAACTGGACATTTACGAGGGCGTCTATGATCTGCTCTGATATGACCTTGCTGCTGCTGCCTACCCTCTGCAGTATCTGCGTATTGAGGTTGTTGACCGTCTTGTAGCCCTCTCCCATCTTGAGGAGTTGTCCCTCGATGGACTTTAAAAATGCGGCCTCGTCATGTTGGTGTTTTTTGTCCAGTTTGGCGGCGAAATTACCTTGAATCTGTTTTGCCATTGCGGTTATGGCACTTCCTATTTCGGTTGCGGCCTTTTCAGAGTGTGCGGAGAGCTTTCGTACCTCGTCGGCAACAACGGCAAAGCCGCGCCCGGACTCCCCGGCACGCGCCGCCTCTATGGCAGCGTTTAAGGCCAGGAGGTTGGTCTGGTCGCTTATTTCCTTCATCATCTGAACCATGTCCTGCATATTGTTGGCGCTTTTCACCAGCTCCTCAACTATGTGGCTATCCTTATCCAGTTCTACCAGACGCCTCTCTATGTAGTTATATAATACGGAGGAGGTCTCCTCGTTCTTTTCTATCGTCGTGTTTGATTGCCTGGCCAGCGACTCGCTTTCATTGTGCAGTGATGTCAACGTACCGACCAGTTCGCCCATGGAGTTGTCCGTCTCCTTGAGCTTTTTGATGATGCCGTGGGCTGCCGCCTCGGTCTCCTCCACCACGTTTGCCAGGTGTGCCGACGTGAGCCTGTTAAACTTGTTCAGCAGGTCGCAGAAGGCCAGGATGGTAGTGTTCCTCTTTTGATCGACCCCGTCCTTATAGCACATGGTAAGGATTGCCTGTCTGTCCTTGTCCGACAACTGTGTGGGTGTTTTTACCGTCATCTTTAGTGTGACAACATACAGCAGCGCAATGACGGAAATGCCCCCTCCCAGGCGTACAAAAAAGGCTATAGTCATGAGCCTGCCTGCTAGAAAAAACTCCGCGACAGAGGCCAGGACAATAAAAACAAACGTTACACCTAAGTACAAACGTTTGAGGTCGGCCCTCTCAAAGAAATATAATTCGCTTGCTCCCATATGTCAAAATTATAACACACTTGCCTATAAAAAGGGAAGAAGCGGAATTGCCGGGTGTATAAAAAAGTGGTGGGTGCCTTGGGGAAAGAAAGGGGCGTCTTGTGGCCGGGGTGCCACCCCCCCTCCGCTGTCACAGCGACGTTACCGCGCCCCCTTCAGAACCCCCTGCAAG
>JADGAE010000190.1 GCA_015232165.1 Nitrospirota bacterium | reverse complement strand
CCACAGCGCTTGCAGTTGTATATGTTGTGCGTTATCCGTATGTCGCACTTATCGACCTGCAGGCAGTGCGGCAGGATCAATAATATCCTGGTTGTTTTAATTCCCTCCTTTATCACTAGTTTATTGTTTAGCTTGATAACAAATAGCTGAAAGGCCTCCTTTTTGCTCTTAATGAACGCCCCTAACAGCATAAGCATCGGATATACGATCTTTAGGACGATCCCCCTTGTCAGCCTCAACAGGAACCGATACAATTTCCTAGCCCACGCCTTAGCCCACAACAACGATGTCCCCCTGTCCACGCACCCTGCCCCGTATATATGCCCCGGCGGACATGGCATTTTTACCCTCCGGCTGGACGACGTCTATTGACAGCAGACCGCACCCTGTGGCCACAACGAGGCTGTCTGTGTCCCGTTTGACAACAGTGGCCGCCTCAATGTCGCCGGAGACGTCATCCTTTACCGTGGCCTTGAGTATTTTGACCCGTTGGCCGCTGACGTAGGTGTAGGAGCCGGGCCAGGGGTGGAGCCCTCTGATGAGGTTTACGATATCCCTTGCCGGCAGGTTCCAGTTGATGAGGGCGTCTTCTTTTTTCAATGGCCTGGCGGTGGTGGCAGTACCGCTTTGTGGTCGTGGGGTCAGGCCGTCGTGTTCAATGGCATCCAGGGTGCTTAGGAGCAGTCCTGCTCCCACTTGTGCCAGTCGTTGACCGAGGGTCTCTGCCGTATCGTCCTCTGCAATTGGCTCTTGGACGCACATGAAGACCGGGCCGGTGTCCATTCCCTCATCCAGGAGCATGGTGCACACACCCGTGGTGGTATCGCCGTTGATGATCGCCCACTGGATGGGGGCAGCACCCCGGTAGCGAGGCAAGAGTGAGGGGTGGACGTTTATGCACCCCCTTGTGGGGGTGGTCAGTATCTCCCTGGGCAATATCTCCCCATAGGCCACAACTACGGCGGCATCAGGCCTCAATCCCCTGAGTATCTCGATGACGTCAGGATGGCGGACGCGTTCGGTCTCTATGACCATGACGCCGACCCTCCGTGCGGCCAGGTTGACGGGTGAGGGTTCGGTCTTTCCCCTACGTCGACGTCTGCGCGAGGGTTGGGTCACCACGGCCAGTACCTCGTGTCTATTCGCTGTCGGTGCGTTTGCTGCTACCGGTGCGTTAGGCATTCCCGCCGGTGATCCACACGTCAGGGCCTCAAGTGTGGGGACACCAAACTCCGGTGTACCAAAAAACACTACCTTCATTGGTTGAGTTTTAAGAAGCTGCCGCTGAGGTTCTGTTTCTGGACAGGGTTCAGTCTATCTATCAGCAGCACGCCGTTGAGGTGGTCTATTTCGTGTTGCAGTGCCCTGCTGAATAGTCCGGTTGATTCAATTTCCACGGGGTTGCCATCGACGTCAATGCCCCTGACGTAGACCCTGGCAGAGCGGTCTACGGCCACGGTAAATCGCGGCAGGCTGAGACAGCCCTCGATGCCGCCGGCCTGCCCCTCCTGGTAGACTATCTCGGGGTTTATGATGACCACGAGTCCGCTTTTGCCCTGTTCCCTGTAGGCGGTATCAATCACAATCAAACGCTTGGAGACACCCACCTGCGGGGCAGCCAGCCCAACTCCGGAGGCATCGTACATCGTCTCGATCATGTTCTCGATGAGCTGTTGCAGTCGCCCGTCAATGGACTTCACCGCCTCGGCCTTTTCCTTCAGCACCCGTGCCGGATAGGTCTTTATGCTAAGTATCGACATTACCTATTCTAACAAATGTCACATGAAAAATAGAAGCAGGACTAGTAATAGTTCACCCTCTAAGAAGAAAATACTAAAGAAGGGGGCGGCTCCGCTCGCACAGCGACGTTACCGCGCCCCCTTCAAATCCCCCCCGCAAGGGGACCAGTCCCCTTGACCCCATTATACGTGCTTGTTGCAAATGTTTAACGAAAAACTTATGTCCTATCGTACCAAGGCTCCGAAGCAAATGGACAAAAAAAGTGCGGTTTAGTCATCTGAGGCTAAACCGCTGTGTGGCGTTCTACTGACGGCTTACATCATCCTTGATGACCTATTTGCTATTCATCAAAAACCATAGATATCTTGAAATTATTTATGTAGACAGCCCAATAACCAGGATGGACAAACATCTCTATCTTGGTTATTCTTTTATTCGTAAGTGCAGTCTCTATCTTGGCTGTATATTGCTGCAGGGCTCTATTGTCTTTCAATTTCATGGGATCGTTCATGCGATGAAGTATCTCAAAGTTTTCAGTTGCAACAATATCATTCCCACTATAAAAGTCAACCCTAACTGAACCACCACTTGGATCGCCGGCAAAATATGCGGCATAAAAATCGATCTTAAACTCCCTGATCGTATTGTATTTGTGATCAGAGTTCATTAGGGTTAGTGGTACTACCCCACCTTGTTCACTCACTTTTCTATACCCAGGTTTACTTGACTCAGCAGGGCTCAAAGTTACAAAAAACGGCCCTTGATTAACAATTTGCAAAATAGCAGCTTCTGCGTATTCGGTTAATACTACACTACAAGAAAGCGTAAGTGTTATAAATAACACATACATTAAGATTCTTTTCATCTGTTCCTCCTTTGTTGGCAAGTTATTCTTACATCTTTGATTATAAGAGTATCGTCAGTAGAAGTCACCAATTCCAATTTAGCTACTGGATCTTTTAAGACTATAACATTTGTGTATTTATAGTAATTGGTGCTATGCATATCGAAGTTGATGTCGTCTATAGAAGTATTGATAACTACGTTGTTTTCGTCAATGAGTGTACCAGCAGCATTGTAAAACGAGAATTTGATATTTCCAGAATCTCCATGGTATTTAGCAGCATATAGGCGAAAATGCAACTGCCGGCATTGTCTTAAGTTATTCCAATTTATTTGCACTGCCGGCAAAATAACCTCAACGTCAGATATTCTAACATAACCTGGATAGTTTGCATACTGAGTGTCTCTACTTGGCAAGGCATAAGACATACTTGCTATAAAAGCATCTTTAGCTTCAATCTTTGTTTCTAAAGCTTCTACATTATCAGAGACATATTCTACCTTTCCAGCTCGAAGGGCTGCTTCTTTAGATTTATTGTTAACATAAACACCAACACTCACCATAAATCCTATAATCGTCACAATACCTGCTATTATGCTTACAATTTTATACACTTTACCTCCTAATTTTCTAATAGCTTGGATTTTAATAAATCACTACTATTGCAGATAACATAAATATTCATCTTATAACGTTTGCTCAATTCTTCTGCTTTTCTATTAATGCGGTTAACATGTCTTTAATTTTCTCTACTTTTCCATCCAGTTTAATAAAAAAAACAATAATTCCTACCACTATTACTCCACCTGTTAAAATAATACCCAAAAGGTCCACTATATATCCTCCTTTGTATGGTTTTTTCACTATTACTTACTCATAATAATCTTCCATATACTACACAACACACCCAAGCTATCAAAGTTTTACGTGATATCTTCACAAACATTAAACACATGTTCTAATCCCTGGTGTTTTTCTTTGTGTTGTATTAGTAACAAAACCGAGATCGCAGACAAACTACAAAAAACACGGATTACGTCAATTGAAAGCATTACTCTATCCGGTGTTATTTCTTAAAAAGGGGAAACTCCGATAACGGTGATGTACAATGTTGCAAGATTTAGAAGCAATTATGCACCAGAGAGCTAATGCTACAGTTTGTTGATGAGTCTGCACTTTTACCTGCTGACTCTTCGGGATTAAAATAAAATATAGGCTATGTCAACTTATTTGCAACTGCCATACCTTACATATGTAACCTCCTTATCTATAATCATCATTCCATGCTACCATATTTTTTATTATAAACAATCCTAAATTTGGTTGTCAAGCAAAAAAATTATTGGGAGGGGTTATAAGTACTTGGACAAAAATTTTTATATAAACTTTTAGAAGCAATCATTATGGGGTCAAGGGGACTTCTTCGTGCCCGGGGCGGCTCGCCCCTCCCCTT
>JADGAE010000189.1 GCA_015232165.1 Nitrospirota bacterium | reverse complement strand
GCGCCTGGATGATCATGCTCATAAACATGTGACGATACATTACAGGCAGTTTTTCGGCCTTGCAGTTAACCCTGATCCTCATCTTTACCTCACTCACAATTACAATTTTCGTATCCTCTTTATATTTCATGGTAACCATACTGTTACACATCCTGGATTCCTGATCAAGCCAGGAATGACACAATTGGAAAACGGCTGTAACTGTCATTCCTGCGAAACATGTCACTGGCTTGAACAGGGAAGGGAGCAGGAATCCATGCCTTTAAACCACAAAATTAATTTTACCGTGTTTTTTAAAGAGGATACGTAAATCCTTTAATCTGTGCAATCCTATTTCAGACAATCTATATAAACACTCCTTACCCGTTACGGCCAACGTTAGCTGTTGCCCTATTAATACTGCACGCTCTTCTTTATCTAAAAAATCTCTCATACTCTTTTTTATAATAACTATACCCTCTTTGTCAATAGGTTTTCAGGGCAATCGCATTTGACCGTAAAGAAAGAAAGGGGCGTTTTGTGGCCGGGGTGCCCCACCCCCTCCGCTCGCACAGCGACGTTACCGCGCCCCCTTCAGAACCCCCTGCAAGGGGAGGGGCGAGCCGCAATCTTGTCGCAGCAGGTCGCACCTGCCCCGGGCATGAAGAAGCCCCCTTGACCCCGTAAAGGGCTGGTTGACAAGTTGAAAAGTGGCTGTTTTATCATAAAAAACATCATAAAGGTTTCAAATGCGATAGCCCTGTCCCTTGCTTCTTCTCCTATGTTTGTTATATTATTCATATAGTCCTCCAATGTTTTGGTTTTTGGTTCTATTTATATTCTAAAACATTTGTGAGGACCAAAAAAAAAGTACCCACCCAAAATTTATGCACCCCTTCTTTTCAAGGCGTCGCAACAAATGTTATCATAGATTATGCCCGGGTATGAGGAGATTGACATTGCAGGCGACATAGGTCTTAAGATATACGGCAACAACCTTGAAGAACTGTTCACTAATGCCGCGATGGGGCTTTATTCGTTCATGACCAACGCGGATGACGTAATCAATACCACCTCCATAACCGTGGACGTAACGGAGGAGACAACGCCGCGATTGCTCGTTGCCTGGTTGAACGAGCTAATATACAGGTTTGACGTGGACGGCTTTACCGGAAAGACCGTGACCGCCATAGACATGGACGAGCAGCACATAAGGGCCGAGTTGGCGGGAGAACCTTTCGATATCCGGAGACACCGGCGAGGAATCCTAATAAAGGCCGCCACCTACCACCGGCTAAACATAGACAGACAAGGGCAGAGCTACATCGCAACAGTGATATGCGACGTCTGAAGAACAAGGCTCTCTCACTCCCCAGCTTCCGACGTATGGTTGTTTATCGCCCTTTCTGATATTATAGCATATTTCGATTGGATTAAATACAAAAAATGTCTCACTTTTACGGGGTCAAGGGAACTTCTTCGTGCCCGGGGCAGGTGCGACAATTGAGTCAGGGGCGGCTCGCCCCCTGCGGCGACAAGATTGCGCCTCGCCCCTCCCCTTGCGGGGGAGGTCTGAGGAGGGGTGCGGTAACGTCGCTGTGCGAGCGGAGTCGCCCCCTTCTTGTCTTTTCTTCTTTTTTCTTTTCTACTCACATTTTGTAAAGCCGCAGTCGTGGCAGACGGAGCATCCGCCTTCGTGTTCGACGCACCCGCCGCACTCGGGGCAGGCGCCAACGAGCATGTTTTCAGTGTACTTGTCGCCGTTGCCGCCGTGTGCGTCCTGACCCTCGGCGTTGTATTGTTCAATGGCCTTGGCGATGGCATCGGAACAGGACGATATCTTGCCGCCGTTGGTCCAGATTGGCTGGTGACACGAAATCCCCTTCAACTGCTTGATAACCTCATCTATGACGATGTTGCAGCGCAGGGCAAGCGAAACCAACCTGCCTATAGCCTCCGATTGACTGGCCGCACAACCACCGGCCTTCCCAATGTGATTAAAGACTTCAAAGGGGACACCATTTTCATCCAGATTGACGGTGACATAGAGATTCCCACAACCGGTCAACATTGCTTCCGTGCTACCCTTGATGGTCTTGGGGCGCTTGCGTGGGGTGACCTTGACCGCTTTGACATCAACAGGGGCAGCGGTAGCGGGCTGGACCTTCGGTGTCGTGGAGAGCACCTGTGCATCCCTGGAACCGTCCCTGTAGACGGTCACACCCTTGCAGCCTAACTTGTAGGCCTGCATATACACCTGCTTGACGTCATCAACCGTGGCGGCAGAAGGGAAGTTTACGGTCTTGGATACGGCATTATCAACGTACTTCTGAAAGGCTGCCTGCATACGCACGTGATACTCGGGCGTTATATCGTGTGCGGTTACGAATACCCTTCTTACCTCCGCCGGTATTTCGCTTATGCCGGAGATGGATGCACTGCCGGCTGTTGTCTGCATCAATTTTTCGCCGTAAAACCCCTGCTGTTTGGCTATGGCCTCGAAATAGGGGTTGACCTCGATGAGCCTTGTGCCTTCAAGGACATTGCGCACATAGCAGACGGCAAATATCGGCTCTATGCCCGAGGAACAGCCCGCTATGATGGACAGCGTCCCCGTTGGCGCAATCGTGGTTATGGTGGCGTTGCGCATCTTTATAGTGCCATCGTAGATGCTGCCCTTGTAGTTAGGGAACGTACCGCGTTGTTGTGCAAGTTCCTCGGAGGCATTTCTGCCCTCCTGCCGGATGGTCTTGATGACCTCCCCGGCCAGCTCAATGGCCTGCTCGGAGTTGTACGGTATGCCTAACTGTATGAGCATGTCGGCCCAGCCCATTACGCCAAGGCCTATCTTTCTGTTGCCCTTGGTCATATCCTCTATGGCCTTTAGCGGATACTTGTTTAGGTCTATGACGTTGTCAAGAAAGTGTACCGCCTTGTGTGTGGTATGTTTCAGGCGTTGGTAGTCTATCTCAAATGACAGCCTGTCATCAGGTAAGGCTGACTGTTTACTGCCTGATACTGGTCTCACCATCTTTGCCAGGTTTATGGAGCCGAGGTTGCAGGACTCATATGGCAGCAGTGGTTGCTCACCACATGGGTTGGTGGCCTCGATCTCACCAACCATCGGGGTTGGATTTGACTCGTTAAGCCTGTCAAGGAAGACTATGCCCGGTTCACCGTTTTTCCAGGCGTGCTTTACGATGACCTCAAAGACGGAAGCCGCATCGAGCCTTTTGACCACATTGCCGTTGCGCGGATTTATCAGTTCGTACTGGGCGCCTGCCTCCAGGGCATTCATAAACTGCTCCGTGAGGGCCACGGAGATGTTGAAGTTGTTCAGACGCTCACTGTTGTCCTTGCACGTTGTGAAGTCAAGGATATCCGGGTGGTCTACCCTGACAATGGCCATGTTTGCACCCCTGCGGGTTCCTCCCTGTTTGACCGCTTCGGTGGCGGTATCAAATACTGCCATAAACGACACCGGCCCCGAGGATACCCCCTTGGTGGAACCAACCACATCGCCCTTGGGCCTCAGACGCGAAAAGCTAAACCCCGTGCCGCCTCCGGACTTGTGTATCAGTGCCGCATTTTTAACCGCCTCAAATATGCTCTCCATCGAGTCCTCAACGGGCAAGACAAAACATGCGCTTAACTGTCCCAACCGTCTGCCCGCGTTCATCAACGTAGGGCTGTTGGGCAGAAAGCTCAACGACGTCATAAGCTCATAGAACTCACCATCCAATGCCTCTATCTCGGAAACCCCTTTGCCATAGTTGAGGTCTGCCGAGGCGACAAACCTGGATATCCTCTTAAACAGATCATGAGGCGTCTCTATGGGCGCACCGGAGTCGTCCTTTTTCAAGTACCTCTTCTGAAGTACCTTCATGGCGTTGGGTGTTAGATTCATCTACTTCCTCCTTAAATGCAAATTAATTTTTTATTATTACTGTATATCTTAGCATATATATATAATAACACAAAGGGTTATAGATTTACAAAGACATGATAGCTATGGGCAGGGCAATCGCATTTGACCGGAAGAAGAAAAGAATGGGGGACTTTGTCCC
>JADGAE010000188.1 GCA_015232165.1 Nitrospirota bacterium | reverse complement strand
GGCTCCGCTCGCACAGCGACGTTACCGCGCCCCCTTCAGAACCCCCTGCAAGGGGGCCAGCCCCCTTGACCCCACCAAAGTGCTATGTTTATGCTACTGTTCTATGTCAGCGGAGTAAACTACATAAGCATTATAATTAAATTATGGTCAGGTACTTATATTGGGGGATGTGGTTAACTTCGCAATGGAGCCGTCCTCCTTATTTTTTCCCTTCGTTTACTGTCTATGCTTTTATGTCGAATTTAAGGCAACTTGTCCCCGATGCCTTGTATACCTCTATGGAGGGCATGACTCTGCTCTTGAAGTTCATCGCCTTACACCCGTATGGAAACTTGTTATCCCACGTGATGTAAAACAACTTACACTTAAAGCAATCTATCCTTGTCTGATTGTTTGTCATCTCTCGGTGACTATTATACCAAAACCATCCCATCGTTGGGTTAAGTCTACGGTTACCATTACTTGTGCAGGACCACCCTTTTTTTTTATTGCATCCTTGCTATTGCCTCTCCCAGTCTCATGGCGATAAACCCTGCACATACGCTGCCAATTACGTTTAACGCGGCAAGGATGAACCTTCCGTCACTGACCAGCACGCCGGTTTCATGTTCAAAGGTTGAAAAGGTCGTATATGCGCCCAGAAATCCCGTGACCAGGAGGAGCCTCCACTGCGGATTTACAGTCAACCGCTCCGTAAAGAGCGTCATAAGCAGCCCGATCAGGAAACTGCCGCTTACGTTGATGACAAACGTGCCCGTTGGAAACCCCATGCTCCACCTCTGAATAAACCAGCCGGCTACAATATAACGTGCCACGGCACCCAGGAATCCGCCTATACCCACTATCAATATGTTTATCATACTATAGTTGCTTGAAATATTATACACATATTTGTTAATATTCCAACAGACTATATTTATTATGAAAATAAAACTAAAGCCGTGCATCAATACATGGACGGCAGGTGGCAGGTTACAACAATAAAAGGACATAGATGAAGAAGCGACATGAAACGTTCGTGAAGGAGCTATCTGTAGGGGTAAGGAGGTAGGATGCTATTTAGCAAGTTTTTGGGATTGTTCTCCAACGATCTGGCAATAGATCTCGGGACGGCAAACACGCTGGTGTATGCAAAGGGCAAGGGGATTGTCTGTGACGAGCCATCGGTGGTGGTCATGCGGCAGGACAACAAGAAGGTGGTGGCAGTGGGAGCGGAGGCAAAGAAGATGCTCGGCAAGACCCCCGCCAATATTATTACGATCAGACCAATGAAGGACGGCGTCATAGCGGACTTTAATGCCGCCGGCGAGATGCTCAAGTACTTTATAAAGAAGGCGCATAACAGAAAGAGCTTTGTTTCTCCGCGGGTGATAATAGGCGTACCGTCTACCATCACGCTTGTGGAGCAGCGTGCGGTGAAGGAGGCTGCCGAGGCATCCGGAGCACGGGAGGTCTATCTGATAGCCGAAACGATGGCGGCAGCCGTGGGCGTGGGATTGCCCATAGACGAGCCCTACGGCAACATGATAGTAGACATCGGCGGAGGCACTACCGATGTGGCCGTTATTTCGATGGATGGCATTGTCTACAGCAAGACGGTCAAGGTTGGCGGCGATAAGATGGACGAAAAGATTATCGTATACGTCAAGGAGAGATATAACTTCATGATAGGCGACCGTACCGCCGAACAGATAAAGATAGAGATCGGTTCAGCCTACAAGATAAACGGCGAGGAAAGCACCATAGACGTCAATGGCAGGGACCTCATCTCGGGTATCCCCAAGGCGGTCACCATCAGGGAAAACGAGATAAGAGAGACACTGAGCGAAACGGTAAACATAATAATCAGCACGATAAAGGTGGCCCTTGAAAACACGCCTCCCGAGCTGGCCTCCGACATAGTGGACAACGGCATCGTGCTTGCCGGCGGCGGTGCCCTCCTGAGGGGACTTGATTCTCTGATCATCAAGGAAACCGGTCTGCCGGTCATAGTGCCGGAGAGTCCTCTGACGGCTGTTGTCATGGGCGTTGGCAAGATGCTTGAGGACCTTTCGCTGCTTAGGAGAGTTGCCGTTACCTGATGGTAAAAAAAAAGTCGCCTTACTATTCCTATATATATTCTTTGTTACGGTGCTGATGTCTTATCAAAGCATCAGAGGTCCGATAAGACCGATGTTTTACCTAAGATATCCGGTGCAATATCTTAACGAGGCAATATACACCATAATCAAAACACTCAAAGAGCCGTTTGTTACGATGCTGGTAGTGAAACAGGAAAATATACGTCTAAAACAGGAGTTGCAACAGTTGTTGCTCAGGCAGGAGACATTTAAGGAACAGGTACAGGAAAATAACAGACTGCGGCAGTTGCTTGACCTCAAGGATGTTACCCCCGGCTATGTCACCACAGCACGAGTGATTGGTAAAAACCCCAGTGCCTGGTCACAAACAATGGTAATCAACAAGGGTACCCTGCACGGGATAAATAAGAATATGGCCGTCAGGTCTTCCAAGTGTCTTATTGGCAAGGTGATACTTGTTGATAAGCACCACTCCACTGTTTTGTTAATAACGGACGTACATTCGTCGGTGGCGGTGAAGGTGCAGACAAATCGTCTGGAGGGTGTTGTCTCGGGGACGGGGCAGAGCCTGTGTATATTAAAATACATCCCCCAGGATGAGGTCGTAAAGGAGGGAGATGATCTCATCACCTCCGGCTATGATGCCCTATATCCTCCAGGGATACCAGTAGGCAAGATAAGTTCCGTACAGAGGTCCCAGACGGAGGTGTTTCTCAACATTGAGGTCACACTCTGTGCCACACCCTTTAAGGTTGATGAGGTGATGATAATTGACAGGACAGGCAGTGCAGTTACAGGCCATTAAGGACAAGGCACTGTGGCTGCTCCTTGTGATGTCTGCCATGGTCATTGATGCCCGGTATGTTTTTGAGTACAGGTTTAATTTTACCCTACTTGTAGTATTTTATCTTGGGGTTAAGTGTAACATATCGAAGGCCTTTACCTGGGCATTTGTGACAGGGTTGATCCTCGATAGTATGTCTATGAGATTGATAGGGCCTAATATACTCTCGAAGGTGACGATAGTCTTTTTAACGTATTTCTTTAAGACCGGGATATTCAACCTTGCCTCAATGTTAAGTGCCCTGTTGTGTTTTTGCTTTACGATAATAGATGCCGTTATGGTGTACACCTCTTTGTCACTGTTTGACACCAGGCCGACACAGCCTGCCGCAGCATTCAATCTGATATCGTTTCAGGCCGTTACAAACGGCATTATGGCCTATTTCTTGTTTGACAAGGACGAGTAGGGGCCATGCAGATAAACAGAGAGTATTTTAGCAGGTTTACCGGTACGGTAATGTACATGTTGATAGGGGTATTTATATTATTGGTTCTGAGGCTGTACTACATGCAGATACTCAAGGGCAGCGAGTACAGGGATGCGGCTGACTCCAACCGTGTGCGCGTGGTGATGTTGCCTGCCCCGCGCGGGACCATCTATGACCGCAACGGTGTTGCCCTTGTAACCAACAAGCCGTACTTTTATGCCTCCGTAATGCCCGGTACAAAGGGGCTGGACACCAAATCCCTTGCCGCCTTGTTGGACATGGATGAGGCAAAGCTAAAGCAGAGGCTCAAGAGGGAAGATAGGGCCGTTTTTAACACTATGGTTCTCAAGGAAGGGCTCAGTTTTCAGGATGTCCAGCGGATAGAGGCCAGGAGATCAGACTTTCCCGGGCTGATCATAGAGACCAGTCTGACTCGAAACTACGTATACAACGGCGTTGGTTCGCACGTAATTGGCTATCTGGGCAAACCCACAAAGGCACAGTTGCAGGGAGACTTCAGCGAAGACATCACACCCGACACCTTTGTGGGTCAGTGGGGCGTGGAGATGCTATACGACAAGAAACTACGTGGCGTACCCGGTAAACAGATTATAGAGGTTGACGCACTCGGCAGACAACTGAAGGTTCTAGAGTACATCAAGCCGGAGATGGGAAGCGACATTACTCTGAGCATTGACA
>JADGAE010000187.1:75-4063 GCA_015232165.1 Nitrospirota bacterium | reverse complement strand
ACGTTACCGCGCCCCCTTTAGAACCCCCTGCAAGGGGGCCGGCCCCCTTGACCCCATTATATGCATCTTTGTTACCACTTGTCACCCATGAAAAATTTATGCACCCTGTTTAGGAAACAAGATCAGGGCAATCGCATTTGAAATAATAATGATGTTTTTATGATAAAATAACCACTTTTCAACTTGTCATCCAGCCCTTTACGGGGTCAAGGGGGCTGTGCTCCCTTGTAGAGGGGTCTGAGGGGGGACAAAGTCCCCCATTTTTTTTCTTTTGGTCAAATGCGATTGCCCTGGAAACAAGATTGACAAATGATCTGCAAAGCGCTATAGTAATATAATATTGGATAAAGTTACCCACTTGAAATGAACAAGGAACCTTAAATATCGGCTTGGACAAGGAGGACTTATATATGGATGCAAAGTTGACATGGGTTGATGGCATGCGGTTTGTGGGGGAGGCATCATCGGGACACGCCATAGTCATTGATGCCGACCACGAGGTCGGTGGCGAGGACAACGGCATGAGACCGTCGGAGTTGCTGTTGATAGCCCTCGGAGGCTGTTCAGCTATGGATATCATCTCTATCCTCAGGAAAAAGAAACAGGACGTCAGACGCTTTGAGATAAACGTCAGGGGCGACAAGGCCTCCACACACCCAAAACGCTTCAACACCATCGTCGTAGAGTACGTGGTCACCGGCAAGGGAGTTGACGTAGAGGCCCTAAAGAGGGCCGTTGAACTGTCCATGACAAAGTACTGCTCCGTAAAGGCCACCATCGAAAACGGCGTCCCCATAGAGTATACCTACAGGGTCGTTGAGGAGTAGAGTGCACGGACACACGGACAGGGCACACGGAGGTTGAACTTTGAAGACAAGGGCGTTCATTGCCGTTAACATAGCCGAGCCGGTGCGGTTGGAGATCGACTCGATCATAGCCCCAATGAGACAGACGTATCGTGGCGTTAAGTGGGTCAAGAGAGAAAACCTCCACCTGACCCTAAAGTTCCTAGGAGACGTCGATCAGGGACATATACGCAGGGTTGAGTTTGCCCTGCAAGGGGTTTGCGACCTTCAACGTCCCTTCAGTGTTGTTCTGAGGTCGGTGGGTGGATTTCCCAACCTCAAACAGCCAAAGGTGCTGTGGATTGGCCTGGAGGATGACACCAATCTGCAAAAGCTCCATAGCAACATCGATGCAGCCCTCTCTGATGTCGGCTTTGCAAGGGAGGACAAACCCTTTTCGGCACACCTGACAATTGGCAGGTTGAGGGACGGGGACAATTCAACCAACCTCGCGGAAAAACTGGCCCCATTAAAGACAAAGAACTTTGGTAGCAGCCCCGTCTCAGGCATAGCCCTGCTCAGTAGTCAACTCAAACCGGGTGGGCCGACATACTCCGTTATAAGGGAATTCCCGCTAAAGGGTTAAGTTATGTTGCGTATAAAGATAATTGTTAGCCTGATTTGCCAGGTGTTGTTTGTATTCACAACGACGGTAGAAATCTCCGCCATAGAGCTTATCGGTGTACATATAAGGGCCTCAGAGGGCCGCAGCGGCTCCGTCATAAGCAAACCCGTGACACTGACCAGGGCCGCCACAATTGTCCGGATCGACGGGCCAAAGGAAGGCTTCTGTATAACGGGGACTGCCACAATCTGCAGCTCATCCGAGATAATCGGAATGACCCTCGAACCGGGAACCTACACGGTGTTTCCCAACGTGCCCCCGGGCAAGGACAGGGAAAAGGTCGTTATTTACCTGCGCTACTAAAGAAATGCAAGTTCTGAGATGTTACAGGAACTTACTTACCTCCTGAATTGACATCTGCCCCGGGGCCGAGACAGTCTCGATACTGGCAAAGGTAAAGAGCGAGCCTATCAGCGGCAAAAACACCCTGGAGGCCATTCCGACCTTGCCCATGGCTATGGTGACGATATCATCGTTGCAATGGTTGAGCGTCAACAGTGACATGGTTTGCAGGTCGCCTTGGTAGTTGGCCATTGCGGCTATCTTTGTTATGTGCGTACCGGCCTCCTTGCACCTTCTTATGATAGCGGTGAGTTCTTCTATGGACGGGGTATGTTGAAAATTGTGATAGGAGGTGATCACCGTCTTACCGGCTTCTTTTACGAGCTTGATTATCCGGGGGGCAATGGAGGAGTTTATCTCTATATCCACGGCATCAGCCATTGGAGTTACGAGTCTCAGTAGCTCAAACCGGTCGTCCTCTGTAAGCTGCTTGAACCCGCCCTCCTCTGTTGAGCGGCAGGTGGCGATAATTGGTGTGTCAAACCGCTGTCGTGCCATCATAAACGTGTCCCTATGCTTGTCGTGTTCGTTGAGGGGGGCGTCAAACATGTCAATGCGCAGCTCTATGAGGTCCGCACCGTAGAGCGAGTCCAACGTCCCGACATCCCTGTCTGTGAGGGCCACGGCAATCACCGGCCTCTCTCCCAATGTGAGTTTTCCGATCCTGACGCCGCTCATGCTGTCACGTGTCGGTCAACCTCAGCCTGCAATACTCGTCGCCTGCCTTGATTTGCAGGGCTGTACGCACGTCATTGAGTTCACCGATGTAGGATATCGCAATGCTTACGATATCGCCATCCAGGGCATTCTGTATGGCCATCTCCTGTAGCAATCTCAGTACCTCTTGCACGCTCATCCCCTTTCGATACGGTCTGTCCTCCGTCACGGCAGTAAAGACGTCGCTGACGGCCATGATCCTTGACCCAATGGGGATGTCCCTGCCCGGAAGATGAAATGGATAACCTGTACCATCGATCCGCTCGTGGTGAAAGGATGCCCAGGCATTGATGGTCTCCATGTTCTTTATAGCGCCCAGTATCCTATAGGATTGATAGGCATGGCGCTTCATTATGTTAAATTCTTCAACGGTAAGTTTCCCGGGTTTTTCGAGCAACTCTGTCGGCACGGAGAGCTTACCGATGTCATGCAAATGGCCGGCTATTGACATCATCTGACACTCAACCTCTGAAAAACCCACCAGTTGAGCCAACAGACTTGACACCGCACTTACTCCCGCCGAGTGCATGGCGGTAAATCTGCTCCGAAAATCTATGATATGACTATATAACCTGGATATAGTGGCAAGCTCGGAGACGTCTAACTCTATATCGGACATTAGCCCCTTTAACTCTATCGTCTTATCTATCTCCGGGGCGGATACGTCAAACCAGAAGCACTCCTTTGAGGCGACCTCCAGAAACGCTTCAACTATCGTAGGCATAAACAACGAATCATTCTTTGAACGGATTGCCCTTGAAATGGAATCATTCTGACCCAATATCTCCAGTTCCTTGTTTATTAGTATTTCGACCCTGTCGGCCAGGTGGATGATGTGCGCACCAACGGGGACCTCTACCCCTCTGAACGACTGTCCCTGCCCCTTGTCCCACGGTACGTGGTGATATCTGACAATTTTTGCGATATCGGCGAACATCGTAAAGTCCTTTATTAACAGATAGCCATTTTCCGCATGTACATGGGGGTTGCTGCTGAGTTCATAATGCGTCAGTTCGAGCTTCTCCCTCAGAGAAAACACCCCGATATCATGCAGCACGGCTGCAAGAAAGATATTCACACGTTCCTGTTTTGATAAATTATATGCCGCCGCAATGTCATCCGCTATACATGCCACACGCAAGTGGTGATTAGACAATGCGCGATCGACATAATCCATCGCCTTTGAAAACACCGTCAGAAGCTCCTTGAGCTTTACCTTGTTAAACAAGAACATCATTAATGATAACACACTACCTTAAATCTTAGCCACAGGGTTATCCCACCCCTGGCGAATCACTCCTTGTCAAACAGTCTCGAAACATGATATACTGATTGGACTCGAGTTTTTTCGGGTATCAAAATTGCCTGCATACAAGAAAGAAATGGGCGACTCCGCTCGCACAGTGACGTTACCGCGCCCCCTTCAGAACCCCCTGCAAGGGGACCAGTCCCCTTGACC
>JADGAE010000186.1 GCA_015232165.1 Nitrospirota bacterium | reverse complement strand
GCGAACAGACCCTCAACCAACTCCTCGTGGAGATGGATGGCTTTGAGGGCAAGGAAGGTCGGATTGTCATTGCGGCCACAAACAGACCTGATGTCCTTGACCCGGCCCTGTTGAGGCCGGGACGGTTTGACAGACAGGTCGTCGTCTCCCACCCCGACGTAAAGGGACGCGAGGCCATCTTGAATGTTCACACAAAGTCCATTCCCGTATCGGTGGATGTGAACCTTGCCATTATTGCCAGGGGGACGCCGGGTTTTACGGGTGCAGACCTGGCAAACCTGGTCAACGAGGCAGCCCTACTGGCAGCGCGCGTCTCCAAGGACACCGTTGATATGGATGACTTCGACAAGGCAAAGGATAAGGTGCTGATGGGCGTTGAGCGCAGGAGCATGATTATCAGCGACGAAGAGAAGAAAAACACGGCATATCACGAATCTGGCCATGCCCTGGTTGCAAAGCTCACACCGGGGACCGACCCCGTACACAAGGTCACGATAATACCGCGTGGCAGGGCACTTGGCGTCACACAGCAACTGCCAATAGATGACCGCTATACGTACTCCAAGGACTACCTGCTGAAGACCTTAAAGGTTCTGATGGGCGGCAGGGCGGCAGAGGAGATAGCCCTCAATCACATGACCACCGGTGCGGGCAACGACCTCGAACGGGCCACCGACCTGGCACGTAAGATGGTTACCGAGTGGGGTATGAGCGATGCCCTTGGCCCACTGACGTTTGGCAAAAAAGAAGAACAGATATTCCTGGGTCGCGAGATCGCTAAACACAAAGACTACAGCGAAAAGGTCGCCGAGCAGATCGATGACGAGGTCAAGTCCCTGGTCATTGATGCCTACGCAAGCAGTAAGGCTATGCTTATGGCGAACTATAACATCCTGGAGGCCATGGCCAAACGACTGCTCGAAAAAGAGACCATCGACGGCATGGAAATTGAGAAAATCATCCAGGAAGTAAATCACAAGGACCTCCTGACCTCGTAATCTGCCAAATTAAGATATAACCCCAATGAATCCTGTCTTTGACCTGAACCGAGTCTGCGTCATGGGGATACTAAACGTGACGCCTGATTCGTTTTCCGATGGCGGCAGGTTTCTCAATAAGACAAGCGCCGTTGAGCGTGCGGTTGAGATGGCCGCCCAGGGTGCCGACGTCATTGACATTGGCGGGATTTCGACCCGTCCCGGTTCCGATACCGTTGACGTACAAGAGGAATTGAACCGGGTCATCCCCGTTGTTGAGGCCCTAAGTGGCAGGATAGACATCCCTGTGTCGGTGGACACGTACAGGGCGGTGGTGGCAGAGGCAGCGCTAAGTGCCGGTGCCACAGTAGTCAACGATATCAGCGCGATGCAGTTTGATCCGGAGATGGCCTCGGTGGTTGCCAAGGGCGGGGCAGTGATCGTCCTGATGCACATCAAGGGAACCCCAAAAGACATGCAGCTCAACCCCGTCTATGAGGACGTTGTAGAGGAGGTCTGCGCTTATCTGAGGGAACGGATCGACGTAGCCCAAAAGGCCGGCATAGCGCCATCAAGGATAATCATAGACCCCGGCCTGGGGTTTGGCAAGACCCTGGAACATAACCTGACGCTTGTCAACAACCTTGCACGCCTAAAAGCCCTCGGATACCCGGTACTGATAGGGCCGTCACGCAAGGCCTTCGTGGGACATATCACCAACGTGGCTGCCCCCAAGGACAGGATTATGGGCAGTGCCGCCGCCGTTGCCGTTAGTGTCTACAATGGCGCGTCTATTGTCAGGGTGCACGACGTCAGGGAGATGGTGCAGGTTGTAAGGGCAGTTGAGGCCATAAAAGCTCAGGGATACCCCCCACTGTAGCCGTTGGACCAGAACACCCCGCTCGCCCCCCCCCACATCGCTGCACCCTCCATCAGACCCACCCATTCTCGTTTTTTCTTTCAGTTGCTGTGGCGCTTGAGGAAGTGGTTTTGGCCAAACAGCGATTCCGTATCGGCCCCTTTGTTGTCGAGGGCAACTGTGGTCCATTGCGCAAGCTTTTGAAACTCCTTGACCATCACGCCCAGGGCACTTTCATATCCCCTGACTTCGGCCTCTTCTATGCCGGCCATAAGGATCAAGAGATTGTACTTCGCTATATCTTCCATTATCGACATCTTCCTGCTCAACTCATCGAAGGCATCATTGTAAGCCTTGTTTACCGTACTGTCGTTATCTGATTGATTCATCGCTGCACCTCTCAATAATAGTTGTGATTACACGGCAAATATAGTACATGTTTCATGCCAGGGCAATTGCAGGTAATTTGCTGACAATAACGTGTGACATAACGTACATGTGACACACTTAATAGTGTGCCATGACACACTTATCTGCTATAAGTAGCCTTCATTGCTGATATTGAACTGTAACATCTTCCTGTATATGGTGCGGCGACTGATACCGAGCAACCTGGCTGCCCTGGACTTGTTCCACAGGGTCTGGTTGAGGGCATCGACGATCTCCTGACGCCGACTCTCAACAGTAGTCGATGAGCGTTTAAGGCCTTCGGTGATAGAGCGTGGGAGGTCATTGTATGTGATTAGCGGGGTCTGACAGACTATTGCGGCATGTTCAATGGCATGTTCAAGCTCCCTGACGTTGCCTGGCCATTTGTGGTGTAGGAAAATCTCCATACAGTCGTCAGAGATGGCGCGTATATCCTTATCCAGGGCACCCGAAAACCTCATCAGGAAGTGCTCAACCAACAGCGGGATATCATCCAATCTGTGACGCAACGGCGGCAGAAACAGTTCCACAACCTTCAGGCGGTAAAACAGGTCATGTCTAAAGCTCCCCGAGGCAACCAAGTCTGCCAGTGGCCTGTTTGTGGCCGCGATGATCCGCACATCGACCTTTATGGGGGTTGATTGACCAAGACGCTCGATGACCCTGTCCTCAAGCACGCGCAATAGCTGTATCTGAACCTTTGGCGATATGTCGCCAATCTCATCGAGGAAGATGCTCCCCCCGCGCGCAGCCTCAAACCGCCCGATGCGGTCCTTGATCGCCCCCGTAAAGGCACCCTTAACGTGACCAAACAACTCGCTCTCCAGGATGTTCACGGACAGGGCGGAGCAGTTGACCTTCACCATCGGTGCCCTCTGACGTGTCCCCTTAAAATGCAATGCCTCGGCAATCAGTTCCTTGCCCGTGCCGCTCTCTCCGGTAATCAACACGGTGCTCTGTAGGTCAGCCAGTGTCTCCACCAGGTTGTATATCTCCTGTATTTTGGGATTCTTCCCGATGAAGTTGTGAAACTGACTCCTTTCCTTAAAGACAAACGCCTTGTCTCTCAATTGAGCTTGTACCCCCGTCCCTTAAAGGTGACAAGCGCATCCTCGGGCAGGGCCTTTCTCAGTATCTTTATGTACGTCCTGAGCACCTCGTCGCCGATGGCCTTGTTGCCCCAGACGTAGCCCATGATGGTCTCATTGCTTAAGATCTGTCCACGGTGCCGGATAAGCAGGGTTAGCAGTGTCCAGGTCGTTTTGGATATCCGGAGCTCCCGACCGTCGCGGTAGAGGCTCTCAGCGGTGAGGTCAACCGTTACGTCGCCTATCTTTATCACTTGCTGTAGGTGCACCTTCCTGGATAGCGACTTCAGCCTCACTAAAAGCTCTCTTATCTCAAAGGGCTTGGTGATATAGTCATCGGCCCCAAGCTCAAAGCACCGCTCCTTGTCCGTGATGGCGTTCTTTGCCGTAAGCACCAACACGGGCGTGGTGTTGCCCCTCCTGCGCACCCTGGCAATGATGTCCTCTCCGCGCATGCGCGGCATCATCAGATCGACAATGATGGCATCGTATGTGTTTGAGGCAAGAAACAACTCAAACTCCGTCTCATCCAAAACACCGTCAACTATCATCCCCTGAGACCTCAGATACGCCTGCAGGCTCTCATTGAGGAGTCTGTCATCTTCTATGATCAGTACCTTCATGCCTTAACCTATTATAACACTTTGGAAACAGGGAAAGAAGGGGACTCACAAGGGTGCATAAATTTTGGGTGGGTAAACAAGATGTCCTTTATGGGGTCAAGGGGACTGGTCCCCTTGCAGGGGAGGTCAAGGAGGGGGC
>JADGAE010000185.1 GCA_015232165.1 Nitrospirota bacterium | reverse complement strand
GCAATATTGACGTCTCACTGGACTGGTTGATAGTCTCTGCCTGGAGCAACCTGGATAGGATGAAGAAGCTCCAGGATGAGATGACATCACGCTTAAATGAGGCCAAGAAGATGGCCGGCCTTGTGAATTGACTGGTTCATGGATTTAATACATTTGCTAAGATTCAGAGCTTGTCCCCAACTCTAAAAAGGGGGCAGGCTCTGCAATGACAAATGCTTACGAACTATACGTTAAGAAGTTGTTTGACGCATGATTTCCACCCTGGCATTTTGGAAAGGCCTTGGCTGCCACCTGTTGCCCAACGGAGATTCCAAACAACCTGGAGGCGCTTGCCTGGTTGACAAACAACTCCAGTGACCCGCTGCTGTTGATCAGGGCGCTCAACTGCATATGCCCTGCCTCCTGATAGCAACACGTAAACGGTAGGGCCGTGTCTCTAAAGACTATGCACATCTCTGCCGTAGAGATGCCACGGAGCGTTGTTTTGAGCATCGCATCGTCAATATTGGTGATGCAGTTGCCAAAGTGGTCAATGTAGATGACCTGTCCGCTGACAGAGCCACTGTTGACATCGACCGTGGGGTCTGGTATGTCAAGCGTGATGAAGTCATCAATCCTGTGTCCGAGTCTTTCGGGGTCAAGGCCGTTGCCGAGATGGGCGCAGATAGGCGCAAATACGTCTCTACCGTGAAACGTGCTGCCGATGGCGGCGCTACCTTTGGAGTTCTTGCGGAGGTAATCAGTGGACGTTGCGTGATAGACCTGGAAGTCTCCTTGTACCTGCCTGTATACGCAAGAGAACATGCCGTTGTCAGGCCCCACAAAGAAGTAGTCCTGCGTCACCACCACAATGGGACGCCTGCTTGAACCCACCCCGGGGTCAACTACTGCCAGGTGAACCGTCCCCGGGGGGAAGACGCTAAAACTCCCGCCAAGGATCAACGCACCACCCATAACGTCATAGGGCGCTATCATGTGGGTAATGTCAACCAGCGTTGCCGACGGATTGAGTGTCAATATCACACCCTTCATCTGGGCAACAAAGGAGTCATGCAGGCCAAAGTCGCTCAGGAGCGTAATGACAGGACGCCCCTTTAGCAGATCACACCTCCAACGATGTCGTTGATGTCCGCTATGTTATGCCTGGACATGTACTGCTCTATGCCGCCTATTACGTGCAATGTAGCCTGCGGGTTGACGAAGTTGGCAGTTCCAACGGCCACGGCCACAGCCCCGGCAAGGATGAACTCTATGGCATCATCGGCGGTCATTATACCGCCCATACCGATCAGCGGCACTGATGGCAGCACCTTGTGCACCTGCCAGAGCATCCTAAGCGCGACAGGCTTTATGGCAGGCCCCGACAGCCCCCCCACGATATTGGACAACCGCGGTCTTATGCTTTCAATGTCTATGGCCATGCCGGTTAGCGTGTTTATCAGCGACAGGGCGTCGGCACCTGCATCAACGGCCACCCTTGCCATTTCGGTGATGTCCGTTACGTTTGGGGAGAGCTTGACGATCAGCGGCAGGGACGTTGCCTGCCTGACCCGAGCAACCACCTCTGCCAGGACAACGGGGTTGGTCCCAAAGGCGCTCCAGGCAGCATCTTTGTTGGGACAGGAGACGTTTAACTCAAGGGCGTCCACGCCGGTGGCATCGTTTAACATCGCCGCCCCCTCGACAAACTCCGCTATCGTGTTGCCAAAGAAGTTCGCAATTATGCGCGTGTCATACTGACGAAGGACCGGGAGCTTGTCCCGAACAAAGGCTGGTATCCCGATGTTTTGCAGCCCAATGCTGTTAAGCATCCCGCAGGAGGTCTCCCAAATCCGCGGCGGGGGATTGCCCTTTGAAGGATTGACCGACAACCCCTTGACGACAACTGCCCCAAGCCTGCTCAAGTCAAAGAACCCGGCATACTCCAGTCCATAACCAAAAGTCCCGGAGGCCGTCATCACAGGGTTTTTCAGTCGCAGACCGGCTACGGATACCTCAAGGTTCATGTCAAGCTTGACCTAACAAAGGATGTGGTCAAGGGGCGAGCCGCCCCCGGCTCAGTGGGGGGATGGCCCCCTTGCAGGGGGGTGAGGGGGGGGTGCGGCAACACCCGCCGTGCGGGCGGAGCCGCCCCCTCTTTTTTATCTTTTCTTAGGATCGATCTATTACACTTCATGTAGCCACCGGAATAAGATCGTTTACGCTAAAGACCGGACCGTCCTTGCACACCAACCTGTAGCCGTTGACGGTACTTACGGTGCATCCCAGACACGCTGCCACACCACAGGCCATGCGCTCCTCAACAGAGACGAATGCCTCAACAGTCCATCCGTTGACCTTGCATAGGTCGCCACCTTTGGAAGCGAACATCCTGCACAACTGCTCCGTCATGGCATATGGCCCGCAGGCGTAAACCTTAATAACCCCACCCTCCGTGGTCTCCACGATTGAAGCGATGTACTGCCGTAGATGCTCCAACACGTTGCCCTTGTCCCCCGCCGAACCGTCATCACTTGTGACGTGTAGCCTGGCAACCGGCGGGAGTTGATCGACAAAGAGGTCATTGGCACTCCTGACGCCATAAAACAGCGTTGCCTCCGGATAATCCCTAAGCAGCATGGCCACCGAGGCAATGCCTATCCCCCCGGCCACCACTATCAGCCTCTCCCCTGCCCCTACGGCGGGGAAAGCATTTCCAATCGGGCCTATCAGCTCAAGGACGGTGCCTGGTGTGCAGTTGCCAAGGATGGCGGTAAATCTACCTCTAAGCTTTATCATGAAGTGCAACAGGCCGTCGTTGTAGTCCATGCAGCTAAACGGGCGCTTAAGCAGTGGGTCAAACAGCGGTTTCTTCCCTGGTATCCCACACCCTTGACCAACCATATAAAACTGCCCCGCGCATGGCCGCAACACCTCCGACATGGGGCTTAAGACGAGCATGAACACCCCATCGCTCAGTCTCACGTTGGAAGTTACCTCGGCACTGAATTGCCTAATCAAAGCTGTCTACTCAAAACTGATACTTAAAATCTCGTATGCTATAGTCTTTGCTGGGGCCTTTATGACCACCTCATCGCCCACCTCCTTGCCCAGGAGGGCCTTGCCCACGGGTGAGGTGACGGATATCTTGCCGTTTTTGGCATCGGCCTCGTCAGCTCCAACGAGCGTAAAATGTTTCTCCTGCTCCGTATCAACATCAAATACGACAACCTTGGCACCAAAAGCCACCGTGTTTTGTTTGAGCTTGGCAGGGTCAATCACCTGAGCCCTCGACAGCTTGTCCTGGAGCTCCTGTATCCTGCCCTCCAGGAAGGACTGCTTCTCACGCGCGGCATGATACTCGGCATTTTCAGACAGGTCCCCGTGTGCCCTTGCCGTAGCTATGTCCTTGATATTGCGAGGTCTCTCCGTCTTTAACAACCTGTCAAGTTCCTCCTTGAGTTGCTTATACCCCCCAGGGGTCATCGGAACCCTTTGCATTCTAACCTCCGTTAAACATTATAGTAAATCGCTATAAAAACGTCCCCTCGTTTATATAGGGAAAGCAGTCTACACAGTTACATTATATACCATATCATGAGATATTA
The DNA here is from genome assembly GCA_015232165.1 of Nitrospirota bacterium. GTDB lineage: Bacteria > Nitrospirota > Thermodesulfovibrionia > Thermodesulfovibrionales > Magnetobacteriaceae > Magnetobacterium. The sequence continues at coordinate 683 of JADGAE010000185.1, read as the reverse complement.
ACAAATACAAAAAAACCCGATGCTTAGGGAGGGGCATATACTAGTGTCTATGGCATATTTTTAAATATGCCTTTGCGTAACAAGAGTTACTTCGTTTGCCAATCGCCAGGTAAACCAAGCGTTACAAACTCCCCGCCGGATATCTTCAGGCCATCCATGAGATGTATATAGACGTCGCCCGTGGTGGTGTTTTGCCAGAGGATGTCTGTATTGCCGTCGCCGTTGTAGTCTGCAGTTGCCTGAATCTGCCAGTTGTGCGGTACTCCTCTGGTCGCATAGCCGCTGCCGGTTATCTTTGTGCCATCCATAAACCATATGGCAACGTCACCAAGCGTAGCGTTATGCCAGAGTACATCGACCTTGCCGTTGCCGTCAAAGTCCTCAGTTGCCTTAATCTCCCAATCCGCCGGTATGCCCTTGACGACAAGTCCGCCGCCTGTTATCTTTGTCCCGGTCATCAACCATATGTATATGTCGCCGGTATTTTTATTCCGCCACAACACATCGCTATTACCATCGCCATCAAAGTCGTTCTTGACCTTTGTCACGGTGCCGGAGGTAACACCAACGTAAAAGTGTTGCTCGTAGGTCTGACCGTTAAAGACCATCTGAAATCTCCACTTCCCTGGTGGGGCATCGGTTGGCAAGGTGTAATACCAGTACCAGTAGGCAACCGAGTAATG
>JADGAE010000184.1 GCA_015232165.1 Nitrospirota bacterium | reverse complement strand
AACAGGAATCCAGAAAGCGTAAAAACATAGTTACCCTGAAATATAAAGAAGATACGAATCAATACCCATAGGTCAGCCGTTCTATCAATCTAAACGGTAGATTTGCTGCTTCCATCTCCTTTTGTGTCTTTGAGATGTCGTACTGTGCGCGGACGATCTCGATGGATGCGTCGTCTACGATGACATATGAGGCACGCGGGTCGCCGTCTCGCGGTTGACCGACGCTGCCGTCGTTTATGATATACCTGCTGGTGTCGTTTATCTCCGTTTTCGCTCTATGGATTAGTATCTCACCTGTCTGATGCTGTTGCTCTATGATAACGGGTGTGTGACTGTGTCCTATGAAGCAGAACCTTTGATCAAAGTTTTCAAAGTTGACCTCTGCATCCTTGACGGAAAAGAGGTAGTCCCAGTTCTCCGGGGCTCGTGGCGTGGCATGGACAAAGAGTGCGTTTCTCTTGTCCGAGGACTTCAACAGATTAAACTTCTCAAGGTCCAGCATATGTTCCTCCGTCATAACTTCCCGGTTATACGTGACCGCATCAGCCGCATGGACATTAAAGTACTCCGTACTGATATACTCCAGCACTGCCCAGTCATGGTTGCCGGCAATGAGTATACCACAATCTTTCTTTAACAAGTCTATGCACAGGTTCGGTTGAGGACCGTAGCCTACGGCATCTCCCACAAAATATATCTCATCTATGTGGCGAGCACTTATATCCTTCAGCACCGCCTCCAGGGCATGAAGATTGGAATGTACGTCGGAAATTACTGCATATGCCATTTATAGTCCTCTTTAAGTTTAGTTTTTTTTATCCGCGTAGCTTTTATTCTGACGATCTCCGGAGATTTTGTCAAGCACTCCGTTAATAAAGGAATAGGAATCACCCGTAGAGAACTTCTTGGCGATATCCACGGCCTCGTTAATCGTAACGGCCACAGGGATGTCGTCTCTGTACAATATCTCGTATGTGGCAGCCCTGAGGATGTTTCTATCAACTGCGGCCAATCTCTGCAACTGCCAGTGCTGTGATGCTACTGTAATTATTTCGTCTATTTCCTTAATGTGCTTTATAGTTCCTGCTACGAGGTCATCTATGAAGACGATAATCTCTTTGGAGGGGGCCCTGTCCTTGAGAAACTCCTCCTGTTCGCTTCTACCCGGGAGCTTACCGGTAAAGTCGAATTGAAACAGGTTCTGCAACACGACTTCTCTAGCCTGCCTTCTTGTCATTGGACCTTACTTCAAAGTGTTTTGTGAGATTTGCCATTTCAATGGCGGTCATAGCGGCATCCCAGCCCTTGTTGCCGCTCTTGGTGCCGGCCCTTTCGATCGCCTGTTCGATGGTGTCGGCGGTTATGACTCCGTATGCCACCGGCACGCCCGTCTCCATTGAGGCATGTGCAAGACCCTTTGTGCACTCTGCCGCGACGTATTCAAAGTGTGGCGTCGCTCCACGGATAATCGCACCCAGCGCTATAACCGCGTCATAGACGCCACTGGCGGCAGCCTTTTTGGCCACCAACGGCAGCTCAAATGCACCGGGCGTCTTGGCCACCACTATGGTCTCCTTATCCACCCCGTGCCGCACAAGGGCATCAAGACAACCATCCAACAACCGCATTGTCATAAAATCATTAAACCTGCTCACTATTACGCAGAACCTCAACCCGCGACCCTGTAGGTCACCTTCCAGTACCTTCATGTTAAATATCTCCTCTTTTTGTGTCTTCTTTCATATTTCACAGCAGTGATACTCTTAAGTTTCCTGGATTCCTGCTTGCGCAGAAATGACAACAAAGCTTACCGTCATTGCCGTGAAACATGTCCCTGGCGACAACAGGGAAGGAAACGGGAATCCATCCATAGGATACTTCTTTTTCTATACTTCATCAAGGATGTGACCCATCTTATTCTTCTTGGTTGTCAGGTAGGCTATGTTTTTTTCGGAGGGGGTTATCTCAATAGACACCCTCTCTACGACGCTCAATCCATAACCCTCCAGGCCGACTATCTTACGGGGGTTGTTGGTCATCAGGCGGATGTTTTTGATACCCAGGTCTACCAGAATCTGCGCCCCTATGCCGTAGTCTCTGAGGTCGGCCTCAAACCCCAGCTCTATGTTGGCCTCAACCGTGTCCATACCCTTGTCTTGCAGTTCGTAGGCCTTGAGTTTGTTTGCCAGGCCAATGCCTCTGCCCTCCTGCCTCATGTACAGGATGACGCCGCGGCCATAGCCGTCTATAAGTTCCATTGCCCGTTTCAACTGCTCTCCGCAATCACACCGCCTGGAGCCAAAGACATCACCGGTCAGGCACTCGGAGTGAACACGCACGGGGACCGGTTCATCCGTTGTGACATTGCCCTTTACCAGGGCCATATGGGTGTTGGCGTCCAACTTGTTCTCATACGCTATGGCCGTGAAGTCGCCCCCAAACTTCGTCGGGAAATAGACCTCCGCCACCCTGTGGATCAGACGCTCGTTCTTTAGGCGATACTTGATAAGTTCGGCAATTGTGATGATCTTCAAGTCATGCGTCCTGGCCACCTGCATCAACTGTGGCACGCGCGCCATCGTACCGTCGTCATTCATGATTTCGCATATAACCCCGGCCGGACACAGACCGGCCAGACGCGCCAGGTCCACCGAGCCCTCCGTTTGACCGGCACGTTGCAGCACGCCCCCGGGTTTGGACCTCAACGGGAAGACGTGACCGGGTCTGGCAAGGTCCTCCGGACGGGCCTTGGGCGATATGGCCGTCAGTATGGTCGTGGCCCTGTCCTGGGCCGATATCCCCGTGGTCACGCCACGGCGCGCCTCTATCGATACCGTGAAGGCCGTCCCGAAAGACGACGTGTTCTCGGAGGTCATCATTGGCAGATTCAGGTGCTGTACACGCTCAGGCGTGAGGCTCAGACATATCAGGCCACGCCCGTAGCGCGCCATAAAGTTTATTGCCTCGGCGGTGACCAGTTCGGCGGCCATACAGAAGTCGCCCTCGTTCTCCCTGTCCTCATCGTCTATAAGGATTATGATCTTGCCTTCCTCTATATCCTTGATGGCATCCTCTATCGTATTAAACTTATTCATAGCACCTCATCTTATAATACAAAGCCTTCCTCTTTTAGTTTCTTTAACATGTTGCTGTTCTCTGTTGACGCATTGGGGGCAATCCCTGTGGCGCTGCTTTTGGCGCCTATATAGTTTGACACAAAACGTTCTACGTACTTGCCTATCATATCGACCTCGAGGTTTACCCTCTGACCGGGGGGCTTTAACTGTAGTGTTGTTACCATCGAGGTATGCGGTATGATGACCACCGTAAAGCCCCAACCAAAGACCTCTGCAACCGTCAGACTTATACCGTCTATGGCTATGGAGCCCTTTTGTATCACGTAACGGAGGAGGCTATCGCTTCCCTCTACGGAGAGGTCAAAGCCGCCGCCGCCATGTCCGCCACCGCGTTGCTCCTTTGACCGGATGCGGCCTGTACCATCGACGTGGCCCGTGACCAGGTGTCCGCCAAATCGGCTATCCATCCTCATTGCCAATTCCATGTTCACACGCATACCGGGGCGAAACTCCCCGAAAGTCGTGTCCTTGAGCGTCTGATGCGAAACGTCAAAAAACATCGCGCCGGACTCCTTACGCACCACCGTCAGACACACGCCGTCTATGGCAACACTGTCTCCCATGACGGCCCTTGATGCCATCGAGTCTTGCCTTACGCCTAACTGCACAACGTCATGTCTGAGGTTAAAGGCCACAACATCGCCAACCGCCTCTATTATACCTGTAAACAATGTCTACTGCGTGACGTCGATCTTAAAGTCCAGGTCCTTCTGATAAAACCCAAGGACATCGACATGCTCGGTCCACCCGGCCTTGACGGTAATTCTCTTGTTATCAAGCTTCACTTCTATGTTTTCCTTCTTCAGCAGTTGCTCAAGACCCAGCTCCTGTACCTTGTCGTAGACCATCTCAAGGGTCTTCTGCTGGGTGCCGCCAAGTCGTGCGATTTGCGTGACCTCGGACTTGAGAGAGTCATGTTTGTAATATGGCATCCCAAACAGATATGCCACATAGCACAAAAAACCAAGAAACGCTATTGAGAGTAATGGCTTTAGAGCCCCCTCACCCCTTTGGTTAAATACAGCCTTCATTTTACTAACCTCCCTAATCTGTTAAATCGTACCCATTTATTATTATTATCCCACGACCAATATATAATCAAGGCCTCACCCTTGACCAGCGAAATATCCACAAATCCCCAGAAGCGACTGTCATAGCTCTGGTCCCTGTTGT
>JADGAE010000183.1 GCA_015232165.1 Nitrospirota bacterium | reverse complement strand
GGTGTTGATGGCAAGACGCTCGGCCTGCGTGCGACGATTGTGGTTGCTGCTGTTAAGGTCGCTGATTGGCCGCCTCCGGCCCTTGATCGTCACCGCATAACCACAACGCCTGGTCTCTTCGATCACCCTGTCGATGTACGATCTGACGCCGTCATACCGCTGAAAAAAGGCATCTATGTATCGTCGTGATTCCTCGTGGGATATCTTCAGGGCCTCGGAAAGCCCGTGGGGGGATATGCCATAGATTATCCCAAAGTTGATCGTCTTTGCGATGCGGCGCATATCGGCCGTCACCGCACCACTGTGGACGTTAAAGACCCCCCGTGCCGTCCTGTCGTGGACGTCCTCTCCCATAACAAATGCCTCCACGAGGGATGGAGCGGCACTCAGGTGTGCAAGGACGCGCAGCTCGATCTGCGAATAATCGGCACTCAGAATGTAGTTTCCGACCTCGGCCACAAAGGCCCCCCTGATACGCTGCCCCCAGTGACCTGCAACGGGGATGCTCTGGAGGTTTGGCTCCGAGCTGCTCAACCTGCCGGTGGCCGTAGCGGTCTGATTGAAGGTCGTATGAAGCCTGCCCGTTGCTGGGTGTACATGGGTTGCAAGGGTGTCCAGATAGCTGTTTTTGAGCTTGGCAAGCCCTCTGAACTCTATTATCTCGGCTGGAAGCTCGTGTTTGAGCGCCAGTGCCTCCAGGACGGCGTTGTCCGTTGAAAAACCGGTCTTTGTCTTTCTCAGTGGCTTCAACTTGAGTCTCGTAAAAAGCACCTCACTGAGCTGCTTGGGTGAGTTGATGTTAAACTCCTCCCCCGCCAACATGTATATGCGTCGCTCGATGCTTGCCATCTGCCGTCCAACCTCAGTTGACAGGTCGTTTATCAAGGCGGTGTCTATCTTTATGCCGTTGTCCTCCATCTCCTTGAGGACGTAGACCAGGGGCATCTCAATTTCGTTGTATATATCGATCAGACCGGCCTGGCCAAGCCTACCAAAGAGTGTCTCCCTGGCCTTGAGATTGACCACGGCCTCCTCTACAAGGGTGCGGACGGTGTTGACGCCCGTTCCGGGGTCATAGGAGAGATACTCGGTGAATATATCGGATAGCCGGTGTTCTTCCCTGTCGGGATTGAGCAGATAAGATGCTATCATAGTGTCGTAGAGATAGCCCCCGGCGTTGATTCCAACACGAGCGAGGGCATGCAAGGCACTCTTGATGCCATATCCAACCTTTGGCACATTGCCCAACAGTGGATTTAGGATATCTCTGACCTGCCTGCGGTCATCAGGGGAGGCAAGACTCACGTAATATCCGATCTTGTCATCGACTGCCAGGGCGATTGCGGTGGGGTTATTGGCGGCATCCGTGGATACCCTCAGGGAGATGTGGGAAAGCGCCGAAGTGTCAAGCAAACCTATGCCCTCCGTGCCGGTGACTACCTCAATGACACCCTGTGGATCGGCAGCATCCTTGGCAGGGGGGATGAACCGCAGAAAAGACGAAAACTCGTACTCGGTAAACAGCGCCATCAGCCTGCTGCGGTTTGGTGATCGCTCTGCAAAAAGGCTGTCAACATCTATCTCCATTGGCAGGTCGGCGTCGATTGTCACGAGCTGTTTGCTCAACCTGATGTTGTCAATGTTGTCGCTGACAAGCCTCCTGATACGGCTGTTGGCAATCCTTGAGGGATTGTCGATAAGCTCATCGAGGGAGCTGAACTGCTGCAGGAGCTCAATGGCCGTCTTTTCTCCAACGCCCTTGACCCCCGGTATGTTATCGGAGGCATCCCCCGTCAGTGCCATGACCTCGGTTACCCTGCCTGGTGGCAGGGCAAAACGCCGGATTACGTGCTGCACGTCCAACTCAACATCCTTGACCGGGTCGTATATCCGTATCCGTGGCTCCAGCACCTGCAGGAGGTCCTTGTCCGAGGAGACTATGTAGACGGTAGACCCCTCAGCGGCAACCCTTCTGGCAACGGTGGCCAGGATGTCATCGGCCTCAATCCCTGGGATTGCAAAGGTCTTGACATCCAGCGCCTCAAGGATGTCCCTGATGGGTGCCAGTTGCGCTATAAGTTCATCGGGGGGATGGGGGCGGTGGGCCTTGTATGCGGGGTAGAGCCTGTGTCTCTGCGTTGGCCCCGCGCTGTCAAAGGCCACGGCAATGGCACGGGCGTCCCTGCCCTTTATCAGCTTAAATAGCATGTTCACAAAGCCATATATGGCGTTTGTCGGGAATCCCTTCGAGTTGCCAAGGTCACGTATCGCAAAAAACGCCCTGTATATATTAGCAGTACCGTCGATTAAGTATAGAGACATAATCTTATTACTCCCTTGTTTATCACAATGCAAAATAAAGCCCTTTATATCTTGGGCATGTTGACACTACTTTCGTATCTTCTTGATATTTCATGGTAAGAGAAAGAAGGGGGCGGCTCCGCCCGCACGGCGGGTGTTGCCGCACCCCCCCTCAGACCTCCCCTGCAAGGGGGCCAGCCCCCTTGACCCCATTTTTCACACTCAATTATCATGCCTGAAAAAACCTGTGTCATTTCAGTATAATAGTTCACCCCCCTAAGAAAAGAAAGACTGAACTATTGCCTTTTAATTTTCTGATGTATATACGATATCGTAATACACTATCACATGTCAATCATGGCGCATAGATATGTCACAGCTTACTTATCTGTTTTCTCAGTTGAATCTGCTGCATCTGCAATTGTAATATCTCTTCGCTGTCGGTTGCCAGGTTTGCCCTGCTCAGACGCACGTTTATGTCGCCAAGGGTCTTTTCAAGGACATGCTTTTTGATGCTCTTGATGTAGTCCTCGATGTTCTTGTCTATGTTGTCCCTGTCGATCTCCGGTTCGAGCATCAGCCCTGAGAGACAGGCCGTCTCATCGGTAGTAAAAAACGCAGCAAGACTCTCAAAAGACGCCTCAACCTCTCCCCGAATTAGGGCATCAAAGACCCGCCTGACAAGGGTGTTACTCAGACAATCAAGGCTCAACCTCTCCTTAACGATCTTCAGACCGTCGGGAAAACACAGGCAAAGATTCAGGAGCGTTTCCTCCTCAGACCTCTTTGCCAAAGGTGGTGATTTCCGTGCAGGTTGTGGCGGGCTGGAGGGCTTGCCCTTTCCGAGGTCATGCATGAGAACCCCTTCCGAGATGGCGGCCTTGTTGGAGAGCTCGGTAATAAGCGACCCCTTCAAAACGGTATCCTCTATCTCGGAGATGCAGGCGTATAACTCCCTGATGTTGTCCATGCCATAGCCCCCGGCAGTCAGGAAAAAGTCAACCAGCCCCTGTGATCTTAAGATCATCTGCCTGAAGGCATCGCTGCCCTTTGCCCTTAGAAAACTGTCAGGGTCATCCTTCTGTGGCAGGATCATGGCCTTGGCACCGAGTCCGTTTTTGCAGATGATGGCCAGGGCGCGCTTTGCCGCCTTTATCCCGGCGTCATCGCCATCAAAGACTACACAGACCTCCCTCGTGTATCGTCTGAGTATCCTGACCTGCTCCTGCGTCAAGGCCGTGCCAAGGGGTGCACACACGTTGATAAATCCGTACTGCGCACACACTATGACGTCAAGGTAGCCCTCAACTACAATGGCATAACCACTCCTGACTATCTCCTCCCTGGCCTGATACAGGCCAAACAGGGTCAGCTTTTTCTTAAACATGGCGGTCTCTGCCGAATTCAGATACTTGGGTTGAGCATCACTGTTTATGACCCTGCCACCAAACGCTATTGTCTGCCCGTGTATGTCCGTTATGGGGAAGATCAGCCTGTTACGGAATACGTCGTAGGTGCTGTTGTCTTTTTGATACAGGAGGGCGGCTGCCTTTATGTCACCATCGGCAAACCCCTGACGCCTGAGATATTTGTAGAGGTTGTCCCACCCCTCCGGCGCAAACCCAAGTGAAAAATGTTCGGATATCTCCGTAGTAAGTCCACGGCTTTTTAGATATTGTTTGGCAGCAGGGCTTTTTTTCAGCATCTCAATGAAAAATCCCCCTGCTGCAGCAAGCACCTTTAAGTGGACGATTCTGCCTTCCGCGACATCTGTTGCCGCCCCTGCCGTCCCGCCATTTCTATGATAACGTTGCGGATTGAAATTGAATTTGACTCCGAAACGTTGGGCCAAAAGCTGCAATGTCTCCACGTAGCTCAGGCGTTCCTTTTTCATCACAAAGCTGATGACGTCCCCCCCCGTGCCACAACCAAAGCAATGAAATATCTGCTTATGTGGTGTTACCATAAACGAAGGGGTTTTCTCCGTGTGAAACGGACAAAGCCCCTTG
>JADGAE010000182.1 GCA_015232165.1 Nitrospirota bacterium | reverse complement strand
TTCTTCGTGCCCGGGGTGGCTCACCCCTCCCCTTGCGGGGGAGGTCAAGGAGGGGCCAGGTGCGACCTGGAGCGCCAAGAAGCAGAGCCGCCCTCCTTGTTTTTTTTTTCTCTTCTGCGATAATAACGATGATGGAGGCAGACGTCTATGATACTTAACCTGGGAAGGTATATAAACCTCACGGAGATAGGGCGTGGGGCACAGGGGGTTGTGTACAAGGGATATGACACGGTTATAGAGAGGATCGTTGCCGCCAAAACGGCCGGAAATCTCCAGGAGGCCAAGAACCTCGGCAAACTCCACCACCCCAATATTACGATGATCTACGATGTGGAGAAGTTTGAGGATACTCACTTTATATTCATGGAGTACGTCAACGGCGTGACCTTAAAGGACGTCATAGCACAACAGCACAGACTGCCCCTGAAGGAGAAAATAAAGATAATCATTCTCATCGCCAGGGCGCTGCACTATGCCCATCAAAACGGCATAATACACAAGGACATAAAGCCGGCCAACATCATGGTAATTGACGACAGCCAGATAAAGATCATGGACTTTGGGATCGCCACAATCGAGACCAAGGCCACCGACAGCTCAAAGACATATTTGACCGGTACGCCCCACTACATGTCCCCGGAGCAGCTCTTTGGACAACCCCTCAACCGGCAGACCGACATATACTCACTCTGTGTGCTGGCCTATGAGATATTTACGGGGCAAAAACCCTTTCTTGCGGAGTCGCTCAAGGCGTTGTTTAAGACCGTCCTCAATGACTCCCCTGAGCCTCTGCATGAGATAGACCCAAACATCCCGCAAGAGGTCGGCAGGATCGTCCTGAGGGGGCTGGAAAAAAACAAGGAAGACAGATACGCCTCGGCGGCTGACCTGGCCGATGACCTCGAGTTATTTCTCCACGTTATAGAAAAGGAGGAGTGTGCAGACCTGCCTGAACTCACCGACGATGACATGCGGGCGCTCATAGTCTCACTGAAAGACAGTTACACCTTCTTTTGTGACTTCACCCCCAACGAGATATATCAGTTGATGAACATGAGCACGATTGTCTACTTCCCAAAGGGGGAGGTGATCTTTAAGGAGGGTATGGTTGGCCAGAAGATGTACATAGTTGTCAGTGGCAATGTAACAATATCCAGAAACGTCGGCGGTAGGGAAGAGCCCATTGCCACGCTGGGGCAGGGTGCATGTTTTGGCGAAATGGCCATCATGGACCAATCCCTGCGGTCGGCTACGGCCACGGCACAGACCGATTGCACGGCCATTGAGATCAACGAGGTGGTACTCAGAAAGACTAGTGAAAGCCTCTGTTTCAAGCTCTACAGGAACCTCTCGTCGGTGATCTCCGAACGCCTGCGGCAGGTCAACGTCAAGTGCTCGGAAATGGAGATACTACTGCGGCGGACAAAGACCAGACAGATACGGTGTGCTATAGCGACGAGTCTCATGGATAGCGGATGCTTTGAAGACATAATCCCCGTGTATTCGCAAAGGGAAGGCGTAGAGATACATGTGCTGCCGGTCTCTTCCGGGCTGGCGCTGGAGCTTGGCAGGCGCGGGCGGATTGACATGGCCTTTGTCGAGCTCGCCGCCGACCAAGTCGGTAGTATTGACAGTGCGATTGCCTGTGATAGCAGTATGGAAAGGTATTTTGTAGAGGTGCACAGACTCAGGCAGAATGACCTCATGCTGGTTGGTCATTACACGAATCCGGCAAAGCTCTCTCCTGGCATGTCACCACGGGAGGCCTTAATGGCGATAGCACATTGTGATGATTGTCTTTTTGTATCGCGCGGGGACAACTCCGGGGTCTATATGCAGGAGATGGCCATGTGGAAGACGCTAGGTGTAGAGCCAACGTCAAGGCCGTGGTACATTGAGACAAGGCAACTCATGTCTGACACCCTAAGATTGACTGAAAGGCTCACGGCATATACCATTACCGACAAGGCCACGTTTCAATATCTGAATTCCACGGAAGCCCTCAAGCTCGACGTCTTTGCGGAAAACGACTTCGGCAATTACAACTATGTCATGGCGGTAAATCCGCTGGTTCATCCCTCCGTAAATTACCGGGATAGCCTTGAGTTTATCCGATGGATGATGTCCGAACAGGGCAAGACGGCTTGTGTCGGGCTCACATCCGCCCCCTCAGTTTCGCCGGTTAAAAAGGCATCCGTAGAAGCCATCACCATAAAGACTGAGGTCAAGGTCGCCCACAGTGAGGCCGGTTCAAGCTCCGATGCCGGCAATGATCCAGCCGGTGCAGAGGCATACTTGTCCGCGCAGGGCTACTCCCACCCCGACATCGGCGACATACAGGGCAACGGAGACACCCCCACTATGATTGATGCCTCAATGGACATATAACGAGGTACCCATTGGCACTTTCTTATGGCGTGGTGGTAACGGTTGCTAAAAGAACCGCCTCTTAAAAAACAGCGCCACATTCACGAGGCTTATTAACACGGGCACCTCCGCCAACGGACCAATCACCGCGGCAAATGCCTCGCCTGAATTGATCCCAAACACGGCTATCGTAACGGCAATCGATAGCTCAAAGTTATTGCTGGCAGCGGTAAAGGACAACGTTGCAGTCTTTGGGTAATCAGTGCCAAGTTTCATGCTTATAAAGAAAGACACCAGGAACATCAGGACAAAGTAAATCACCAGCGGAATAAACACCCTGACCACGTCCATCGGGAGCTTCAGTATGTAATCACCTTTCAGGGCAAACATGACCAGTATCGTAAAGAGCAGCGCCACCAGGGTCATAGGGCTGATGGCCGGTGAGAATACGTTGTCATACCAATCGACGCCCTTTTTCCTAACGAGGACATACCTGCTGAAGGCGCCGGCGAAAAACGGTATGCCCAGATACACCAGGACACTGCGAGCGATCTGCCCTATGCTGATATCAATGCTGGTTGCCTCTACGCCAAAGAGCGGTAGCAGCACGGAGAGAAAGAAAAATGCGTAAAGCGAATAAACCAGCACCTGAAACACCGAGTTAAGCGCCACCAATCCGGCGGCATATTCCCGATCCCCGTCGGCAAGGTCGTTCCACACGATCACCATTGCAATGCAGCGGGCAAGCCCCGTGAGGATCAATCCGTACATGTAGTGCGGATAGTCCCTGAGAAACACCATGGCCAACAGAAACATCAACACAGGCCCTATCAGCCAGTTCTGCACGAGCGAAAGGGCCAGGACGCGCTTGTCCGTAAACACCTCTGACATCCGTTCGTATTTCACCTTTGCCAGCGGGGGGTACATCATCAGGATGAGGCCGATTGCTATGGGGATGTTAGTCGTCCCCACCTGGAAGAAGTTTAACACCCCCTGAACCTGTGGAAACAGATATCCACACACGACCCCGACAAACATGGCCGTAAATATCCACAGCGTCAGGTACCTGTCAAGGAATGATAATCTACTTGAGACCTTTATCATTTATTTCATACTCCCAATCCACTGTATGATCCGTGATTTTATGGCGTCCCTGATCTCTCTTGTCCTTGCGATGATGTCGTCTCTACTGCCGTTTAACGAGGAGGGGTCCTCAAATCCCCAGTGGAGTTTTTGGGCGTTCCCCGGGAACGTGGGACATGCCTCCGCCCTTGACTCGTCGCAGACGGTTATGACGTAATCAAACTGCTCCGCCCTGTCGTACATCTCAAAGACGCTCTTGGTCTTGTTGCCGGAGATGTCTATGCCTTCGTTTTTCATTACCTCTACGACCACAGCGTTGAGGTTTCCCGGTTGCAGCCCTGCGCTGTGGGCCTCAAACATCCCCCCGCCAAAGGTGTTCAAAAACGCCTCCGCCATCTGACTCCGTGCGCCGTTGTGCACGCACACAAATAATACCCTTGTCATTTATTTAGCTATTCAGTAAAACACAAAGACTTTAACACTTCTACAAAACGAGTCAAACAGTATAACACCCACCTCTATTATTATAAAAGAGGGTCTTGAATAAGTCAATCCCTCCGGATGCCTGGGTGCATAAGGGTGCATAAATTTTTGGTGGCGTCAGGGAAGCATTATTTACTGTTTTTTTCTAAATAGCCATTTAATGCTGTTTTTAGAGATGGATTCCCGTTCCCTGTTCAAGCCAGGGACATGTTTCACGGGAATGACAGGAAATGGCATTTTGCGCCCATATGTGCCTGCCCCTGGCTCGAACAGGGGTCATTCCGCAGCCTGCCCCTGGCTTGAACAGGGGCAAGCAGGAATCTATTAGCCACTACTTTCTTATGCACCCGTGCATAAATAACGAAGCATAAATGTTTAGAACATTAGGGTTAAGAATAATGGGGTCAAGGGGACTTCT
>JADGAE010000181.1 GCA_015232165.1 Nitrospirota bacterium | reverse complement strand
TTCTTGTATGCAAGCAATTTTGATACCCGAAAAAACTCGAATCCGATCAGTATACTATCAATGTATGCAGATTGCTCACATGATAAACCAGATATTTGAGTTGGATTCACTCTTTAGACCTTTAAGCTCACTATCAAACACATTTAATTTTACACCCTGGATCGCTGCGCCCTGACCACCCGGTTGACAGATTCTTTCTTGTTGTGCTTAACTATTTATAATATGCTTAAGTTACCATGACAGAGAGACTGGAGAAATTCAAGAAAGTAATGGCAGGGATAACCTCGCTGCCAATAGTCATAACGCAGATAGACCCTGATGCTATTGGTTCGGCGATGCTCCTGCGCTATATCGCCATTACCTTTGGCATACAGGTGGATATTTATTACTGCGGGAATTTCGGACACCCTCAAAACCGTGTAATCTACACGTTATACGACCTTGGTTCAACCCTGCTTCCGATAAAGGAAATGCCGAAGGACCTGCAGACCTGTGCCCTGGTAGACTCCTCACAGATAAATGACGCACGTCTGCATGGGCGCACCATAAATCCTATCGTGATATTCGATCATCACGAGATCGACGCAAGAATTAAGGAAGAGGAGGGTGAACAGCGTTTCCTGTGGATAGACAGAGTTGGAGCGGCTACCACCTTACTTATAGAGATGGCGTTCTCGTTAGGTATTAGCTTTCCAAAGAACAGTCAGGAAGCTACTCTTGCCGTACTTGGCGTCTTCAGTGATACGAAGATGCTCTTAAATGCCACAGACAGAGACATCACGGCCTACTCCAGGATGTTAGAGTATGCAGACAAGGACAGCTTTCGCCACTTCTTCAACTATCCCCTGCCTCAACGCTACTTTGAGTACTTTAAGGAAGCCGTCAACGGATGGAAGATAAAAGAGGCCGTACTGGTGACAAGCATTGGATTCATATCCTCCAAAGACGCAGACCAGCTAGCGATAATAGCCGACAACCTCATCCGGATGACCGAAATACAACTGGCAATTACATGGGCCATTGTGGACAACTCCTTCGTGAGAATATCTGCCAGATGCACGGACCTGTCCCTGCCGCTGCACGATTTTCTAAGAGAGCGTTTCGGCCAGAATTGCGGCTCAAAAACATCAGTATTAGGTATCGCTGAAGGTGGTGGACTCATAAAGTTGCCCATCGATTTCTGGACCGGAAATGAGGTCAAAGAAGAACTATTTGCACTGGTCAAACGTAAGATGGAGTACCTGATACTCGAGTACTCCGGCTCACCAATGCAGCACAAAGATAACGATGTCGAGACATGTGATTGGATCACAAATAATAACTATGATATAATGTAAGTACGCACTATTGAGTCTTTTATTTGCCTATAGTACAAGAAACGGTAGTCCTGCACAAGTAGTGGTGACCGTAAACTTACCCCCTCCCCCTGGATATAAAGGTATGGGGATGGCCACGTCCTCTGTGGTACATCCCATCTGCAACGTAATAACTAACTACCTGATGTTACGCTGTCCTACTCTATTGCCTTCAACTGTGGCTTGATTAGATTTACCGGCAGGGGGGCATAGATCACCGACCGGAAGCTAGCCATGGCCAACGACGGGTCAAGGGGGTCAACAAGGGGCGAGTCGCCCCTGGCTAAGTTCCCCCGGCATAAACGGGGGCCGGACCCATTGTGGGGTGGGTTGAGGGAGGGCGCGGTAACGTCGCTGTGACAGCGGAGCCGCCTCACTTATTTATTTTCTATGGATATCAAGACACTGGATGTATATTTTCGTGAGGGCATGAGGGGGTATCCCTTGTTTGTCTTTGTGCACGGGCTTGGGATGGACAAGAACGTCTGGGTCTGTCCTGAGAGGTCGAGGGTGCTTGCCGGGAGCTATCCCGTCAATGTCATGCTTTCAAGGCCGCCGCAAAGCAAGGTAGTTTCATCCAGGGAACCTCTGCCGCTTATCACCACCGGAGAGCACAGGCAAGGTGAGCTACGGACCTTGTTTCACGACCTGACGGCCCTGGACATCCCCTGTCTGTCATTTACTTTGCAACGCCCCGCCAACAGGGTCGTCCATGCCATAAACGACCTGCTCTGCATCCTGGATGTCTGCAAGGACTACACGCGCCACGGTGTTGTTATCGTTGGGCACAGCAGGGGAGGGGTGATAGCCAGGTGGTTTGCCGAAAGCGTTGCGGAAGCACCCGTGTTGGGCGTTGTTGCCATCTCTGCACCTAATGAGGGGTCAACGCTGGCCAGATGGGCAACCGTGCTCTCACGATTTACGTCGTTGGTCCTGCCGTATCTCAACGAGGCAGAGAGAGGGTCGTTTTTGAGCAAGATCAGAGGCAGCTTTAGCTTCCTGGGCAGTAAGGCCGTCAGGGAGATGCTGCCTGGTTCCGACTTCATACGCTCCCTTGCCCGTAAGCCTGCAAAGAAGTTCTTTATGATGACAATCGGGGCTACCAGGGCAGAACTGTTGTCTCTCTACAAGGTGCAATCAACACCCTGCAATGATAATGACAACAGAATGGTGACATACAAGAAGCTCTTGTCTATCCCCGAGACAATGTCCAAACTATTGGCTACCCTGCTGCCCGAGGGCCTCGCACCCGAGGAGATAACGGACGGCCTGGGGGACGGTATCGTCAGCGAAAGGAGCTCGCGTGTCCCATACGCCGACAGACACCTCGTCTATCCCCTGAATCACGTAGAGGTGCTATTTGATGAAACGGTGAGGACCGACATCCTCGCGGAGCTAAAACAACAGGGATTTATCTGAAGCTCGCTAGTGTCTGACCTCTTTTTCGGCACCACCGGGGTAAATCATCTTACCTAAGCCATACTTTTTGTCATCCTTAAACTGGCCGACATATTTTTTGCCATCCGGTTCAGTGATGGTGCCTTTTCCTTCCTTTTTGCCGTCCTTGAACTCTCCCTCATACTTCATCCCATTGGCATAGGTATATGTACCCGTACCGGTGATGGCATCGTCCTTAAATTCACCTTCGTACTTGTCGCCATTGGCCCAGGTGAAAGACCCTCTTACGCGTTTGTCGTCAATGAACTGGCCCTCAAACCTGCTGCCGTCGGGGAATAGGTAAACGCCGCTGCCATGCCTCTTGCCATTCTTTAAGGTACCGGTGTACTTTCTGCCATCACTTGACGTCTGTGTACCTGTACCGTCCATTTGCGAGTTCTTGAACTCCCCTTCATACGTGTTACCGTCGGGGAAGACATACGTACCAACTCCGTTTTTACAGTCGCCCCTGACGCAGTCTGCATGGAGCGCTTCCGCCGAAAAACAATACAGTACAACGATTAAAACCAAGAACCTCTTCATGTCAACCTCCATTGTTAATTTAGGGAAAGAAGGAGGGCGACTCCGCTGTCACAGCGACGTTACCGCGCCCCTCCTCAGACCTCCCCCGCAAGGGGACCAGTCCCCTTGACCCCATAATGCTCAACCCTAAAGTTTATATAAAAACTTCTGTCCATGTACTTATATCCTATTACTTATACTTTCGCACTTTTTTATAAACCAGTATTTTATGCAGTTCTTGAAAATGGATTCCCGCTTTCGCGGGAATGACAGTAAATGGCTATTTTGGCTGTTCTATGTCATTCCTGTGCAAACAGGAATCCAGAAAGTGCGAACCCATAGCTATTACTTACCATAGACCTGTTCTTCAGAAAAGACCTTTGTGGCGATCTCCTGACCGTTGATATCGGTGTAGAAGCAGCTCCTGTGCCCGGTGTGACATGCCCCCGGTCCGTGCTGGGTTACCTTGATCAGCAGGGTGTCACCGTCACAGTCAACCAGCACCTGCTTCACCTCCTGGACATGCCCGGATTGCTCACCCTTTTTCCAGAATTTTTGTCTCGAACGCGACCAGAAGTGCGTATAACCACTCTGCAGCGTCTGATTGAGTGAGGCCTCGTTCATGTAGGCTACCATCAAGACCTCGCCGGTGGCTACGTCCTGGACTATGGCCGGTATAAGCCCCTTGTCATCATACTTAAGCGTCTCTGTCATAAAAGTGTCAACTCCTTGGAATTATGTTCTTGCACTTTTTAGTGCTATTTATCATTAACCATATCCCAAACTTCCAATTATATCTTCCCTTTTGATAATAACATAGACAACGGCTATATAACAACGCCGACTTCACAGGGCAATCGCATTTGAAATAATAATGATGTTTTTTATGATAAAACAGCCACTTTTCAACTTGTCAACCAGCCCTTTACGGGGTCAAGGGGGCTTCTTCATGCCCGGGGCAGGTGCGACCTGCTGCGACAAGATTGCGGCTCGCCCCTCCCCTTGCAGGGGGTTCTGAAGGGGGCGCGGTAACGTCGCTGTGACAGCGGAGGGGGTGGGGCACCCCGGCCACAAAACGCCCCTTTCTTTCTTGTATGCA
>JADGAE010000180.1 GCA_015232165.1 Nitrospirota bacterium | reverse complement strand
ATAGGCAAAGCCCTCCATTCTTTCTTTGTATTGCACCCAATCGAAACGCGCTATATACGTTCAGCTTTTCTCTTACCGTTGTTTTTGGAATTTATCGAGGTAGATGTATATAACCGGAGTGATGTATAGGGTCAGCAACTGTGAAAAGAGCAGTCCTCCGACCACCGCAAGTCCCAGTGGACGGGTTGCCTCGGAACTTGTACCCCAGGCAAACGCTATAGGCATGGTGCCCATTAACGCCGCCATCGTGGTCATCATTATCGGACGAAAACGGATCAGACAGCCCTCAAAGATGGCATCACGGGCGTCTTTGCCCTCCTTGCGCTGTGCATCCAGGGCAAAGTCGATCATCATAATGGCGTTCTTCTTTACTATGCCAACGAGCATTATGACCCCTACAAAGGCGTAGACATCCAGCTCCTTGTGAAACAGCATAAGGGTCAACAACGCCCCAAACCCGGCAGATGGCAGCCCCGACAAGATCGTCAGCGGATGTATGAAGCTCTCATAGAGTATCCCAAGCACCAGGTAGATCACCAATATGGACATCAACAGCAGTATCCACAACCCCCTTGTGGATGCCTGAAATGCCTGTGCCGAGCCCTGAAAACCCGTGCTGATGCCTATTGGAAGCTCATCGCGTGCCAGATTGTTGACGGTCTCAACGCCTTCGCTTAAGGCTACGCCAGGTTTGAGATTAAACGAGATGGTGACGGACGGCAACTGCCCAAGATGATTGACCACAAGGGGGCCAACACCGTTTGTCAACCTGGCCACGTAACTCAGTGGCACCAGCGCCCCACTGCCGGAACGCACATAGAGCATGGACAACTCCGAGGCGTCCATCTGGTACTCCGGCAACAGCTCCATTATGACCTTGTACTGATTATTGGGTGCATAGATGGTAGATACCTGACGGGAGCCGTATGCACTGTACAGAGTCTCTTCGATCTGTTGGGCAGTTACACCGAGGGCTGCGGCCTCATCACGTTTTATCTCGACGTTTATCTGCGGATTTTTTATGAGGAGGTCGCTTGTGACGTCCTGCAACTGCGGCAAGGCGCGCATCCTGGATTCAAGTATGGCGCCGTACTTGTACAGGTCTTCCGTGGATGGGCTTTGCAGCGTAAACTGATACTGACTCTTGGTCAACTGTCCTCCGATGCGGATCAGGGGCAGATTTTGCATAAATATCTGTATGCCGGTGACATTAGAGAATTTTGGCCTTAGAGCCTGGATGATCTGGTCGGCGTTTAGGTGGCGTTCAGAACGCGGCTTCAGGCGCATGAAGATACGCCCGGTGTTGCCAAGGACGTTTGGGCCGCCCGCCCCCACGCTTGACATGAAGGCCTCCACGTTGGGGTCCTCACCGACAATGGACGCCAGGGCCTTCTGATGCCGCACCATCGACTCAAAGGATATCCCCTGCTGGGCCTCCGTAAACGAAAATATCTGCCCCGTATCCACGCTGGGCAGAAAACCCATCGGTATCTTCCAAAACAGATACACCGAGGCAAACAATACCACAAAGGATACAAGCAGCGTTGTTCGCCTGAAGTTCAGGACACGCCTGAGTGTCACCTCATAGGCTTTAAGCATGGAGGTAAAGAACCTTTCCGTTATGTTGTAGAGGCGGCCATGCTCATGTGCCGTCTTATGACGCAGGAAGCGCGAACACATCATGGGTGTCAGACTCAGCGACACAAAGCCCGATATAAGTATGGCCATGCTTATGGTTACTGCAAACTCGTGCAGCAACCGTCCCAGTATGCCGCCCATAAACAACACGGGTATGAACACGGCCACAAGCGACAGCGTCATCGACAGGATGGTGAAGCCGATCTCTCTGGAGCCTTTGAGTGCGGCCTCATATGCCGATTCGCCATGTTCCATGTGTCGGACGATGTTTTCAAGCATAACAATGGCGTCATCAACGACAAAGCCAACCGACAGTGTCAAGGCCATCAACGACATGATATCGACGCTGTAGCCAAGCAGAGACATGGCGGCAAACGTTCCGGTTATCGACAACGGCAGGGCAAGGGCCGGGATGATCGTTGCCGATAGATTGCGCAGAAACAGAAAGATTACAAGCACTACAAGAACAACGGTCAGTCCCAGGGTATGTTTTACATCATCCACGGATTCGCGGATCGAGACCGAGCGGTCAAACAACACGTTCAGATTAACGGAGGCCGGCATCTGTTGGCGAAACACAGGGAGCATTGCCCGTATGGAGTCCACGATCTCTACGGTGTTGGTGCCAGGCTGGCGTTGGATGGCCAGGATAATGGCGCGCGTGCCCTTGTACCAACTGGCTATTTTGTTTTCTTCTACGCCGTCAGTGGCCTTGCCAAGCTCACCCAGACGCACGGGGGCGCCGTTTCGGTAGGTTACGACCAGGGGAAGGTAGTCCTCTGATTTCAGGAGCTGTCCGCCGGTGTTGATCGTAAAGGCACGCTCTTTACCGTATAGCATCCCCGTGGGGATATTGACGTTGCCCTTCTGGATTGCGGTTGCGACCTCATCCAGACCGATCCCGCGACTGACAAGTGCGTTGGGGTCAAGCTGCACCCTGACGGCATATTTCTGTGCCCCAAATATCTGCACCTGTGCCACGCCCGTCAGCATCGAAATGCGCGGGGCTATCAGCGTGTCGGCGTACTCGTTGACCTCCGACAGGGGGATAGTGGGCGAACTAAGGGCAAGATAGATAACGGGTTGGTCTGCCGGATTTACCTTCTGATAGGTTGGTGGTGTGGGCATGTTGGCAGGCAGGAGCGTGGCTGCCTTGGTTATCATTGCCTGGACGTCCTGACCGGCGGCGTCTATGTTTCGGTTGAGTTTAAACTGGATAGTGATGCGAGTAATCCCCTGGGCGTTTGTAGAGGTCATGGAATCCACACCGGCAATTGTAGAAAACTGGCGCTCAAGGGGTGTGGCAACGTTACTGGCCATGGTATCGGGGCCAGCACCAGGCAGACTTGCCGATACAAGGATCGTTGGGAAGTCCACGTTGGGCAGGTCGCTAACGGGAAGGAAACGGTAGCTTATAACTCCAAAGAGCATGATGGCCAGCATCACCAGGGTCGTCATTACCCTGCGGTGTATGAATACCTCGGAGACGTTCATCTGTAATGGGTCATTGGGTTAGTTCCTGCCCCCCGGGGGGACGTCCCTGGAGGTGTCTTTAACGGCGATCTTGCTACCCGTGACAAGGCGTAGTTGGCCGTCGGTTACGACGTTGTCCCCGGGATGCAGCCCGGAGTCAACTACCGTCTGGCCATCCAACGTCAGAGAGGTCGTCACGGGTGTGTTTGTTACGGTCTGATTGTCCGATACCACAAAGACGTACTGCCCCTTCTGCCCGGTCAGTACAGCCTCGGAGGGCACCACTATAACACGCGGCCTTGTCTTAAGCCGCAGCACGACGTGTACAAACTGCCCAGGCCACAGGTCGCCGTCCGAATTGGCAAACTCGCCCTTGAGATGTATGGTGCCGGTTGTCTTATCGACGGTGTTGTCCACAAAGGTCAACACCCCCTTTATCGGGGCATTTTTTGCCGTAACTATATTTGCAGTGGCCTCCGGAGTATTAGGAATGGTGACCTCAACGATGAGCCTTTGTCCCCGTCTCAAGGTATTTATCTGTTGCAAGTACGTAGCGGCTACGGCAAAGTTCACGTATATGGGCCGTATCTGATTTATGACCACGAGGGCCTTGTTGTCATCAGTAGCCTTGATGATGTTGCCTTCGTGCAGGAGAATGCTACCCAGGCGTCCCGATATTGGCGCTCGGATGCTACAGTAGCCTAGCTGTAGTGCGGCGTTTTCTATGGCGGCCTTGTCCGCATCCACCAGCGCCTTGAGTGCCCCGGCGTTGGTACGCATCTGCTCGTACTGAGAGGTTGAAATGTATTCATTTTTCAGTAGCTGCTCGTATCGGGCGGCCTCTTTTTGGGCGTTTTCAAGCTGTATCGTGTCTCTTGTCAAGTTGGCCTGTGCCTGCCTTAGTGTTGCCTCAAAGGGTCTGGGGTCGATGGTAAAGAGTATGTCGCCCTTGCCGACGTCTTGTCCCTCCCTGAAGTGCACGCGCTGGAGCTGTCCACCCACCACGGACTTGACTGCAACGGTGGCGTAGGCCTCCACCTCTCCAACGGCCCGCAGTAGCACGGGAACGTCCTTTTCAACCGCCCTGGCCGTCGTGACGGAGACCACCGGCGGGGTTTGGGGCTTTTTCTGCTTGTCCTTCTCGGCGGTGCATGAGGCCAAGAGCAAGAGTCCTAACAGGACAGCTGAGAACATCGTCTGTTTTTTATCCATGCCGATCTGAATTCTAATCAATACCTTTAAAATAAATCAAGTTTGCGGCCGGGACGGGCACGGTAAATTTGTTCTACGTTATAACACCCAAAAAAAAGACAAAAAGGAGGG
>JADGAE010000179.1 GCA_015232165.1 Nitrospirota bacterium | reverse complement strand
CCCCCTCCTCAGACCTCCCCTGCAAGGTGCGAGCCGCACTGGCAATAAAAGGGGCTGGCCCTCTTGACCCCATTTTACCATGCTTTTTTAAGAGGATACCTATGAAGGACGTGTTTGTCATCCTGTGGGTGGAGGACATGTACCACCCGGCAACGAGGCGGTGCATCGAGGCGATGAAGGCTACGGATTTGTCGATGGCGGAGTTGATCACATACGACAATGTTTGCAATCCTGCGTTTGTGCAGACGGACCTCTATGAGGACATAGCAGACTACTGTGAGGGCCGACCGATGATACTGATTCGTGACACCATCCTGGTTCAGGATGCACAGTGGGTGTATAAACTACTCAACTGCGCAAACAACTCCAAGGCGCCGGTGGTTGGATGCGTGCATCGATACAAGGACGCCGAGGTTGGCTACTACGGTGTAGATTTCAATGTGGAGATGGATATCATCAGCTATGTAGGCGCTGCCATCCCAACACCAAACAACTACGCCTATACCTGTGCCGTGGCCGGGCCACTGGTCTTGATCATGAACCCAAATGCAATCCACTTCGACCCGGACTATGGAAACACGAACCGCATATACCTGGACGTCTGTATGCAACAGTGGCTCAAGGGCGGAGGCGTTGCGGCAGCCCTGGACGTCAGCGTGACCAACGTTGGAGACCCGCTGCGGGACTTACAATACATCAAGACCAAGTGGGGGGAGTTCATAAAAAACGAACTACCGGTAAAGATGAATCCAGGTGAATAAAAAATGTACGCTATTTATGTTTGACATTGTCACATTACAGTCTCTGCAAATAAATACTTGCTGTAAAAAATCCTGTGATAATATGTATAGCACGGTTCAAAAAAAAAAAAGGGGCGGCTCCGCCCCCCTTCAGAACCCCCCGCAAGGGGACCAGTCCCCTTGACCCCATAAAACTTAATCACTCTATCATCACAGAAATATTTACAGTAACCATTTTTTTCTTATTCTTCCGGTCAAATGCGATTGCCCTGCCTTCCCTTCTTCTTTGCGTTGTGCTATAATTAATTTGCGGTATGGATATAAAGGACACGCTGATAGTTATGTGCACGCCCAACCTGCGGCTTATGAGCGCCAAGCGGGCCATTGGGAGCCTCAAGGCTACGGACTTGAGCCGTGCCGAGCTTATATTGATCGACAACTGCTACGACAAGGGGTTTTCGCATCCGACGATACTCAACAAGATGCTCAAAATAGCAGCCAGACGCAAAAAGAACCTGCTCCTGCTCGACGACGACATAGAGGTCTACGACTACCATTGGCTTCAACGCATGTACGAGGTGTCAGAGAGGCTCAATGCCGCCGTCGTTGGTTGCGTCAACATCTTTGAGGATGGCACGATAAACAACGCGGGACACTTCATAGACGCGGACGGGTTCTACGAGTCAATGAGCGACTTCATGCACGATAGCGGCGAGATCATCGACAAGGCGGTCTACGTGCCGACCCTATGTAGTGCCACGATGCTTATAAGAGACTGTGAGTCGTTCTACTTTGATACCAAGTATATCAAGGAGACACACGACCTTGATGTGTGTATCCAGGCCTGGTATAACGGTAAACGTGTGGCCTGTGCCCTGGACCTCAAGGTCATCCACCACCACAGCTACATAGCCTGGAACAATCCCGATTACAATAGCGTCTACTATCACGACTGTGCACATTTCTCCAAGAAGTGGTCGGACTTCATGCCCTACCTCACGGATGTGCCCCAACTGAGGCAGTACAAAAAACACGGCGAAAAAAACACCTGGACTAACTACTACTTCCGGGCAACAAGGATGAAGTTGATCGACAAACAACGCGCCATCGAGATGTTCAAGAGGATCGCCGCCGACTGCTACAACGAACGGACACGTGCAAACGCCTGCTTCCACCTGTATCAGATAGGAGGTGAGCAATCATTCCTGGAGCAGTGTCTGCAGGCAAACCCCTGTCACAGGGCAGCCGCTGAACAACTGAGCAGACTTACGGGCGTTGCCCACCGGCCATTACACCGTTGCAGGTACAACATGTTCAACTGCAAGCGGTGTTATCTAAGGACTCCCTGATATAAACAATAATTTAGTTTCTTACTTACTTTTCAGGCCGGCGTTGGTGTAGCTGTTTCTGGGGTTCCAGAGCATCCAGCCATGTGAGCCAAACTGTTCGGCGGCATTGACCTGTTCTTTGATCTCATTTGCCGTGAAGTGTCTGCGGTCAAATGCGTAGTCCTTAAACGCCTGAAGCCACGGCCTAAAGCGATTCGGTGGTACGTTGGCACGCTCCTGTGCCCTCTTAAGCGATAGATAGACGATCTTGTTTGAATTTGCAACGGGATTTCTGTACTCCGGTATGCCAAACTGAAACCCCGAGGGATAAAGCATCGGCGATACATAGTCAAGATTAATCACGGCAGAATCTATTGTTTGCCCTATCTGCGTGTCATCAAGATTCCAGCATACGTAACCAAAAATGTCGCCGGAGATAAAGACGTTGTAGGGTTCAAGCCTCTTTCTGGCCTCCTTGAGGAAGCCTGAGATAGCATTTACACGGTTTTCCTGGGTGTTTGGCATTGAGAAAGCAAGTCCCTTCACATCGGGAAACCTCATATAGTCAAACTGTATTTCATCAAAACCTATCTGGGCGGCCTCCTCGGCTATCTTGATGTTGTACTCCCAGACCTCCTTGTTAAAAGGTTCCACCCATGCCAGTTTTTCCCTGTCGCGCCACATATCGCCGGATTTCCTCTTTATCGCCAGCCCGGGTCTTGCCTCTGCAAGCAGATTGTCTTTAAAGACAACAATCCTGGCTATCAGATAAATCCCCTTATCCTTTAGCGTCTTTATCAGTTCCCTTGCATCCCTTACGGTGATGATCTTCTGGGCACCTATCTCCGATGCCAACGCTATTGAACTCTTGTAGTTTATCATCCCCCTGTCTCCCTTGACGTCTATAACGAGGGCGTTGAGTTCCGTCTGAGCGATGAGGTCGAGGGCGGAGTTGCGTATCTTCCTGTCTCCGATGCCGTAGAAGGACAGATAAAGCGCCCTTGGTGCAAACGGTGTCAACTTCACCTCGATGGGATTGTTACCATTAACTACCTGCTCGTTTCTCGTATAACCATATGCCCTGACCGCAACCTTAGTCGCGGGAGAAGTCACGCTATAGGTGCCGTTGTCATCGGTACGAAAGACGCTGTTGCCCACGGTTACAAAGGCGTCCTTTATGGGTTTTTTCGTGCCGGCATCCACGACCTTAACAACCAGAGCCGCCATAGCCACCGCATTAGTACACGGGACCATTAACGACATCACCAAGACAAAAGAAACCGTTAACACTCTAAGTCTTATTTTCACTGTATACCTCGTCTTTATTTATTATTTCAGATAGATTTAACTGCCTGTTTTAACTGTCTGCCGTAATAGTCCGTCTCCGTGATAAGGAGATTTTAAGGAGAGCCCCCGGCCAATATAGCCTCAAAGGCCTTACCCTGATTTGAGTTGCTCAGTAGATACCTGGGCAGCGCCATGATATTGTCTGCATTGCCCACATGATGTCGCTCGATAGAGAAGGCGGCAACGTATCCGGCCTCCCTGGCCTTGGCAATGAGGTGGTCATCGTATATGCCAAAGGGCCATGCCAGGAGGTCCACCGTGGAGTCAAACTCCTTCCGGAGCTTCTCCCTTGACTTCTTAAACTGCATGTCGATTAGTTTGTCATATTCTTTAGGGTCTAGTTTGCCCTTCTCCTTTTTGAAGTTAGGATGCCAGTACGTATGGGACTGGAGGTCGAAGAGTCCTGTTTTTTTCAATTCCCTCAACTGGTCCCAGGTCATGGCATATGAGGCGTTGGATATGGCCGATGGATATATAAAGAGAGTCACCGGCACGTTATACTTTTTGACCAGGGGCAGCATGTCGGAATAAACCGACTTGTGGCCGTCGTCAACAACAATGACCACCGCACGTGCAGGGAGCGATGGCCTCTTTTTCAGTTGATAGTCCACCAGGTCCCTTAGAGGGATAACCGTATAGCCATTTTGCTTGAGATACCTGATGTGTGAGTCAAAAACGGACGTCACTATCGTCATGCTGTCGGCCACCACAGGCCCCAGGCGATGATAGAGCAGGATCGGCACCCTCGCCCCCGAATCTTCAGCCGACAATGGCGTTGACATTATAAGGACGAACATCGCCGGCACCAGCATCACTGCCTTCATAAGGCGGCCCATTTTCACAAAGCGGCCCATTGGACTTAACGCTAAAAAAAACCTCATGACTAAATAGTATCATGGATGCCTTACCGGTGTCAATGTCTGTCGCCATCATTGCCAGGGCAATCGCATTTGACCGGAAGAAGATAAAGAAAGGGGGACTTTGTCCCCCTTTTATGGCGGGGGTGCCTCACCCCCTCAGA
>JADGAE010000178.1 GCA_015232165.1 Nitrospirota bacterium | reverse complement strand
CTGAAGGGGGGCGGAGGGGGTGAGGCACCCCGGCCACAAGACGCCCCTTTCTTTATCTTGTATTGCATACGAGTCAAACACCCTATATCCCTTGTACCAGAGTCTTTCTTATTTCGTTCATGGTGTCCCAGGGGTCAGTTATCTCGATAAATCCCCACCTGCCATAACCGTCGTGATTATTGACCGCCACAACCCATAGATTCCGTGCAGTGGCTACCTTGACAGCCTTTTCCTTTTTCTTTTCACCCGTGACTTCTATAATGAGGTTTACTATCTCGCCATCGACATTCTTTGTACGTACAAGAAAATCCGGCACGTAGTTCTTTTCCTCTCCATTTAGCAGGTAAGGGATAGTGAAGTTCACCCCGTGATTTTTTACGTAGGAAACAACCTCATCCATATCCTCAAGGGCCTGCGCCATCTTCTGTTCCCATGAATCCGTGTCGGCTACCACGTGGGAGACATGGCACTTGTCGGGTCTTGTGGGATAGACGGGACGGATTGTATCAAAATCCACATATTGGGTTGTCCCCACCGTGTCATAGGGCCGCAGTACGGGCATCAATCGTTTATAGCCGGAATCACCGGCAACGATAGAATTGTAAATCCTGTCGGAAGCGGCATGGGCAAACTCAACGAGAAGCAATAACTGCGGGAAGGTATTATCGGCACAGTAGAGGCATGTATCTATCCACTCTTTCGATATCCGCAGGGTCTGGGGGAAAAGCCAGGGTTTTTTAACATCGCCGTCTTTGTCCTGGAAGTATTTTTCGAGTACAAGCTTCGACAATAGAAACGCCACTTCCTGCTTCCTGTGTTTCCTGAGGTCATCCAGGGTATGGATAACCGTTTGCCCTATGACAGGTGCATTTTCAACCACCGTGGGGATATCCTGCGTACTCAGGGACATCCTGGAGTCCTCCGTAAACCTTGCCGTCAGGGTCTCTGCGGGAAGCTCATAGCGATAACCTGTAAGCCTGGGAAAGGTTATTTCCTGTGCCATCCGTTCAGGCAATGCCCGTACCCGTGTGGGCATTGGACCAGGTCTTGGGTCAGGGGTTGACCCCGAACATGGAATGAACGAAAAAGGCACTCCATAAACCTCGGCATACTCCGGATCAAACATGCCCTGTTCATTTACGGAATAACTCATACGCCTAAGCCCCCTGCCAACCACCTGCTCACAGAGCAGTTGTGTGCCAAATGCACGCACACCAAGGATATGCGTAACCGTATTGGCATCCCATCCCTCGGTGAGCATAGAGACGGAGACTACACACTTTACATGCTCTCCGAGCTTGCCTGCCTTACCCACGGTGTTCATGACCTCACGAAGCAGGTCTTCATCAGTAAGTTTGTCGGCATCTCTACCGGGAAACCTCTGGCGATAATCCGCCTTAAATTCATCTATCTCACGCATTGCTATACCCTTGAACTCTGCACTCATGGCCTCGCCAGACTCCAACTGTTCGCTGTCTATGAGAATGGTATTTGGGCGGGCAGTCCATTGAGTATCCTTGACGTTGTTAAAGATAGCGAATCTCCCCGGTACCAAAACCGTAGAGTCATCTTCCAGGGTCTTTTCCCATCCGGAGACGTAGTCGTATACCAGCTTTGAGACATTGGTGTTGTTACAGACCACAATAAAGACGGGAGGTGTCAGTCCTTTTGCCTGTGCCTCCGTATTTTCCTGCCACCTCTGGTAATACTGTTGATAGTTGCCATAGAGGCTCTGGAGGGCTCCTTCAAGTTCGGCGGGCAGCTTTGGCTCTCCTGATACCGCCGCCGTCTTCCTGCCCTTCTTAGGCAAGTCCTCACGAATCCTGAGCCAGAGGTCACGGTATGCAGGCATGTCGCCGGTCATTGCATTATCGGCAACGGGGACGCGGGGGACCTTCACGATACCGCTTTCTATAGCGTCAATCAGTGAAAAATCAGATATCACCCAAGGAAAGAGTGTACCTTCGGGGTAGCCGGAACCTTTTAGGAAAAATGCGGAATAGCTCGGGGTTAGCGTCCTTGTTAAAATCCCGAAGTTTATTTTCTATCCAGTTGTCCCCTGCTTTTTTGGCAACCTCCGTGATATAGATTGCAGTTTCAAGGGCTTCTGTCTGGCAGAAAAAGAGTCTCTTCTCCCTATCTGGATTAATCCAGTATTTAAGGAGATGAGACGTTGTTGTGGTGATACCGCCGTGGCCTCCCATACGCCATCTCTTGACAACATCCCGGACCTCGTTGATGAATCTGTTTTTTTCAATCCTGTCCTCTGTCCATTCAAAAAGGGTCGGCAGTTTTCCCTTTTTTTTGGGTTTTGCTATAGGGACAAAACAGGAACTCTTTCTGCGTTCATGTACGATTTCATTGGTTATTCCTTCTTCAGAGAATCGGAAGTGACGATTTGGTTCTGTGAAAGGAGAATTTATGACAGGATTATCTATGACTACATCTTTCAAGATAATCTACCTGCCACACTCCATAGAATCCGCTCTATGCCATTTCTTGAATATCATCGTTTATATTGTACCATATCGGTATCCTCGTCAAACTAATTTCTTAATGGTCTTTCTGGCTTGAAGCAGGAATTTGAGGGTAGCGGGTTCTTTGTAGTCGGGATACGTAAACAGGTGCGGCATATAGGTACCCTTGGTGTTGTACAGTAGCGTGACTTCAGCGTAGATGCCGTCCCTGAGATAGACCCTGTGGGCATAGTTCTTGGTTGATGTCAGGACGACCTTTGCCAGTGTGATATAGCCCGGGTCTATGTTGACCTGCCGCTTGCCGGATGTTGAGAGGTCGTTTTCAAGCTCGTTTGTCCGCCGCTTGATATCCGCAATTGCACCGGAGTCAAACAACCCATCAATTACAATAAAGCGCCTGTAGATGGGATGTCCCAGCTCGCTTGCGTAATGTCGGTAGTAATCCCACTGAAACTCCTCCGACTGCAACGCAACACGACCAAATGCCCCGGCCAATGCCCCTATCGCAACGTCACAGACACCCCTGTCACAATACAGCAGCCCGCAAAACAAGACCGCACTCTCACCAATATCCCTTACAATTGCCACCTGCGTATCTGGGAGGGTACGGCAGCTACTGTTGGTATAGCTTGCTTATCATGTCCCTGGCCGACTTGGAGTCCCACTCAACCGGACCAAGTATACGCTTGACTACGACCCCGCGCCTGTCTATCAGGAACGTCTCCGGAACCCCCGTCAGGCCATAGGCCTTGGCACTCTTGTGCTCGGGGTCCTGGAGCACCGGAAAGTCGTACTTGCCGTCTTTCATAAACGACACGGCTTTTTCCAGTGAGTCCTTGAACAAGACCGTGACCACCTTAAAATCAGGGTTGTCCTTTTGCCGGGCATAGAGGCTCTGCAGCGAAGGAATCTCCTCAACACAGGCCGTACACCAGGTTGCCCAGAAGTTAAGCAACACGGCCTTGCCCTTTAAGTCCTCCAGGGTCAACGTGTTGCCTTTGGCATCCTTGAGCGTAAAGGCAGGGGCATTAAGCCCCTCTACGGCACGGGTGGGACGATTTTTCTGCCCGCCTTTAAACCCTCCCTGCACTACCAGCGCGGCTATGAGCAGCATTATAACAAGTATTGCAGCCTTCATTTCTCTATCGCCTTATAGCATTGTATTCTTTGTTGCGGCGAGAAGAGGCAGCACCCCCGGGGGCAAAAGACATCCCCGATTCTTTGTTTCGACAGGGCGTACCCTCTTCACCAACCGAAACGTACTCCTGCGCTTCCTCCGATTCCTTAAAGACAAGGGCGCTGTCTTCCAACGAAACGATGATCCTGTGCACACCCTTAAAACGACCCTTTATCAGTTCCTCCGACAACCGGTCCTCGACCTCCTTCTCTATGGCACGCCTCATTGGTCTGGCACCATAGGCCGGCTGATAGTACTTCACCATCAACCACTCCTTAACCTCTTGCTCAAGCTCTATCTGTATGTCCTGTTGCAGGAGCTGACGGTTGGTCTGCTCTACCATGAGATCAATAATGTTGAAGAGCTCGTCCTTACCCAGGGGATGAAACACCACAATGTCGTCAACCCTGTTAAGGAACTCGGGATTAAATGTCTTCTTTAGTTCATCAAGGACGTTTGTCTTTATCTTTGAATACAGGTCAGAGGTGTCTTTACTGTGAAACCCTAGCGGTGTAGCCTTTTCTATGATCCGTGCACCGAGATTGGAGGTCATTACGATGACCGTGTTTTTAAAGTCAACCTTCCTGCCAAGGCTGTCCGTGAGTACTCCCTCATCAAGTATCTGAAGCAGGATGTTAAAGACATCCGGGTGGGCCTTCTCTATTTCGTCAAACAACACCACCGAGTAAGGCTTCTTCCTGATCCGTTCGGTCAACTGTCCACCGTCATCATAGCCAATGTACCCCGGAGGTGCCCCCGTTAACTTGGAGACGTTAAAGCGCTCCATGAACTCC